>CBRAFF010000035.1:0-9891 GCA_967755155.1 uncultured bacterium | reverse complement strand
CGCCCTATGACGCCAAGGGGATGCTCAAGGCCGCCATCCGCGACGACAACCCGGTCCTCTACTTCGAGCACAAGAAGCTCTACCGCTCCATCAAGCAGGAGGTGCCGGAGGAGGACTACACCGTCTCCCTCGATACCGCCGCCGTCAGCCGCGAAGGCAAAGACATCACCGCTATCTCCTACGGCTACATGCTGCAGCTCACCCTCCAGGCCGCCGAGAAGATGAAGGAAGCGCACAACGTCGACGTCGAAGTCATCGACCTGCGCACCCTGAACCCGCTGGACAAAGACACCTTCCTCGCATCCGTGGCCAAGACCAACCGCTGCGTCATCGTCCACGAGGACCACCGCACCCTGGGCATCGGCGCCGAAGTCTCCGCCATCCTGGCCGAGGAGGCCTTCGACTGCCTCGACGCCCCTATCGCCCGCGTCACCGCCCCTGACGTCCCCGCCATCCCTTTCTCCCACCCCCTCGAGAAGTTCTACCTGCCCAACGTCGAAAAAATCGTCGCCGCCCTCGAGCACACCCTGCAGTACTAGGCGCCCTTCGCTCTCAGGGGTCATCCCGAGCCCGCTCTGCGGGCGAGGGACCTGCTTGTTTCAATGATTCAATGACCCCATGACTCAATGACCCGATTCCCTGTACTCTGACCCCCCATGGGTTCCGCGGAAATCGCCCTCATCGTCCTCGCCGCCCTGGCCGGCGCCCCGGCATTCTTCTGCCTCATCCTCTTCATCCTGAGCGCGCTCGGCGGCTGGCGCGCCCTGTCCTCGCGCTACCGCATGGACCGTCCCTTTCAGGGAACGACCTGGAAATATCAGTTTGGATTCCTGGGCTTGGTGCGCTACAACGGCGCGCTCACCGTCGGCAGCGGCAGCGAGGGCCTGTACCTCGGGGTCTTCCCCTTCCTCCGACCCTTCCACCCGCCCCTGCTCATCCCCTGGCCTGAGGTCTCGCTCGGCCGCCGCAGGAAGACCATCTTCCAGGAACTCGTCGAGTTCCGCCTGGGCCCGGAGCCGCTGGCCTCCCTCTGGCTCTACGACTCCCTCGCTCAGAAGGTCGCCTCCGCCCCCGGCGCCTACCTGCGCGACCCTATCAAACCCTTCTAACCTGTCATCCTGAGCGAGCCCCGAATGGTCTTGTCGGGGCGAGTCGAAGGACCCCAACCGAGCCCGCACTAACGACCCCGCCCCAAGGCATTCTTCCCATGCCGCTCCCTTGTCATCCTGAGCCCCGACTTGTCGGGGCGAAGGACCTTGCGGTTGACTTTGCTTGTCACCCTGACCGAGTCCCGAATTGATTCAATGATTCATTGATTCAATGATTCACTGACTCAATGGCCCCGCCTCACACCAGCCCCAATCCTCCATCCACCACCAGCGTCTGCCCGGTGATGAACTCCGGCGCGGTAGCGAAGAACAGCACCGCCGCCGCCACCTCTGCCGGAGTTCCTGCCCGCTGCATGGGAGTCTTCTTCGCTATCTTGCGCATGAAGGCCCGGTGCGCCGCTGCCCGGCGCTTACTGTCTCCGGTCTCTATCATCCCCGGCGCCACCGAGTTCACCCCGACGCGGGGCGCGAGCGCCCTCGCCATCACCTGCGTCAGCATGGTCAGGGCGGCTTTCGATGCGCAGTAGTGGGCGTGGCTCGTCCAGGGACGCAGCCCGCCCAGCGACCCCAGGTTGATCACCCTTCCGCGCCGCCGCTTCAGCGCCGCCGCCGCCGCCTGCGTCATCAGGAACGGCCCGCGAGTGTTGGTGGCAAACATCGCGTCCCACTGCCCGGCGGTCAGCTTCTCCCACTCGACCGTCTCATAGACCGCGGCATTGTTCACCAGGATGTCCAGCCCGCCGAACTCGCGGACTACTTCCTTCACCGCCGCCTGCGCGCTCTTCGCCTCGCGGACGTCGCAGCGCAGCACCAGCGCCCGCACGCCAAACCCGGCCAAGTCCACCAGCGTCTGCTGCGCCTGCTTCTGCGAGGTCAGATAGGTGATGGCGACGTCGGCCCCGGCGCGCGCCAGCCCCAGCGCAATCTCCCGCCCGATGCGCCGCGCCCCGCCTGTCACCAGCGCCGCCTTGCCCTTCAGTTCGGCCATAGTCGGGGATTCTAAACGCCCCAGGCCCCACTCTGTCATCCTGAGCCCGCGCAGCGGGCGAAGGACCTTGCGTTTGATTCACCCGATCCCCTCCGTGCCTCCGCGTCTCCGCGGTGATAAAGTCTTCGCCCGTCGTGCACGAAGTCCTGCTCTACACCCGCGCCGGCTGTCACCTCTGCGATGAGGTCAAGTCCACCCTCGCCCGCCTGGCACCGCGCGGCGGATTCACCTGGCGTGAAGTGGACATCGACTCCGACCCCGACCTTCAGCGCCAGTTCAACGAAGAAGTCCCGGTGGTCTTCATTGACGGCAAGAAGGCCTTCAAGTACCGCATGGCCGAGCGCGACTTCCTGCGCCTCCTGAAAGCGCGCTGAGCTGATGCGGCCAGCCCAGGCCTGCTTTGCCATCGGTGGAAGAGCGGGGCTTTAGCCCCGCGTCAGCGCAGAAGGAATCGGGGCTTTAGCCCCGGCGAAAGGTTCTATAGCGACTTTCAGTTCAGCGGCGGATCGGCGGCGGTGGCGGGACGTTCGTCCGCCGTCCAGCGAAAGACCCCGGACTGGTCGGTGAAGAAGCTGCGGTTGCCAGTACGCCCGTACTCCACCGGCCTGGCCACGTACGTATAAGCGGTTCCCGGCGGGCCTTTTGCGGTGAGCGTGTAGGTGAACCGGTAGCCGAACTTCACGCAGGAGGAATCTACGCAAGCGATTCTGGCGTCCATCAGGTCGGCGGCAGTGGGGCTGGCTTTGGAGCCGGGCGCCGGCGGGCCAAAGGCCGAGACTTTCTCGGGAAAGCCTGTCTTTGGGTAACTCTCGGCATAGGTCAGAGCCGAGGTGTTCAGGGTGCGCAGTGCGCCCACGGCGGAAGACTCATTTGCCGACGTTCGCGATCGCACGGTGCCGGGGATGGCCATGGCCGCGAGCACCAAGTAGAGCAAGAAGAGGACGGCGGTGGTCGTGGCGCTGCGGCGCAGGGTACGGCCATCCAGCGGCTCCCGCGGAAGAGAGTTATAGGTCTGGATGGCGCCGATTATCATGGCCAACTGCGCGGCAATCATCAGTGCTGCGCCACCCACCGAAGCCGCCCAAACCATGCGCGGGTAGCTGCCTTGGGGAAACGAACCGCCGACTGCCAGCAGGACGACCACAGCGATTACCAGCAGGACCGCGCCCATGCTGATGGCCAGCGCCAGCCCTTTCTTGCGCTGCGAGCGGGGCATCAGGCGTCCCAGGATCACCAGGTACGGAAACCCCAGGGGCGCGAGAAAGAAGCCCATTCCGGAACTATCCCAGGCGACGGCCGCGGTCATGAGCGCCAGGGTCACGACCGCGGCAATGCGTACCTGCCACAACGCGCGCCGGTTCAGCGCCGGCTCCGGAGGCGGTGGCTGTGCTGCGGTTGTCATCTAAGCCTCGCTGGTGACACGCCCTCGCGGGGCTGCTCAAACACCGCCGCCGTCCCCGCCAGGCGATCAGCTCGGCAGTTCGTCTTTGTGGTCGTCCTGGGCGGACATCGCGGCGGCCCGGCGCGGGCCTGGGAGCCCCACTGCAATTGGCGCCGATTGTACTCCAGACGTGTCTGTGTGGAAGCGGGCGACTCGCCCGCACCAAGTGTTCGTGTGGAAGCGGGCGACTCGCCCACCCATCACTCAAGGAACTGCTGCCCTCCTCCGCCCCGCCTCGCGCCCGTCAGCTCGCCCGATCCCCCGATGGCCTGTGTGGCACAGCCGTCCTCGGCTGTGCAGTTTTGCCTTGGGTTTGATTCCAATGGCTCAATGGCTCGATGGCCCAATGGCTCGATCACCCGATCACCCGATCACCAGATCACCAGATGGCCCGATTCCCCGATAGAATGTCCCCGCATGCGCATGCGCACCCGCCTCCACGCCGACCCTGCCGGCCTCTTCCTGCACGCCGCCATCCTCGACTCCTGCCGCCGCTTCGCCGAGCGCATCGCCATCGTGGACGCCTCCTTCGACCCGCCCCTCCGCCTCACATACGCCGACTATGGCAACCGCGTCGAGCGCCTGGCGCGCGGCTTCGTCGCCGCCGGCATCCGGCCGGGCGAGATCATCGCCATCCATCTCCCCAACTCCTGGGAGTTCGCCGCCGCCTACCACGCCGCCACCCTCGCCGGTGCCATCCCCACGCCGCTCAACCCCGCCTACCGCGAGCGCGAGATCCGCTATCAGCTCGAGAACTCCGGCGCCGCCCTGCTCATCTCCAGCGCCGCCCTGCTCCAGAACGTCAACCTCTCGGCACTCCCCGACCTGCGCCGCGTTTACGTCACTCGCTCCACCCATCCCCCGGCCGCGCACCAGGACTTCAACGAACTCCTCCGCCCCGTCACCGCCGCGCTTCCCTCGCCCGCCGATTCACCCGAGCGCACCCTGGCCGCGCTGCCCTATTCCAGCGGCACCACCGGACTGCCCAAGGGCGTGATGCTCACCCACTCCAATCTGGTGACCAACGTCTTCCAGTTCATGGCTCCCGGCGAAAGCGCCACCTTCCAGCCCGGCGAAGTGCTCATGGGCTTTCTCCCGCTCTACCACATCTACGGCCTGAATGTGGTGCTGAATCCGGTGCTGCTCGCCGGCGGGACCATCGTGCTGATGCCGCGCTTTGATCTGGAGCGCTCGCTCCAGTTGGTCTCCTCGGAGGGCATCACCTTCCTGCCGCTGGTCCCTCCCATCCTGAACCTGTACTGCCAGGCGGCGGAGGCGGGCCGTTTCCCCCGCGACCATCGGGTGCGCGCCGTGAAGTCGGGCGCGGCGCCCCTCGCCGCCGAACTGCCCCGCCGCTTCACCTCCCTCACCGGCATTCCCGTGCGCCAGGGATACGGCATGACCGAGGCCTCCCCTGTAACCCACATCGGCTTTCTCGAGGAGGCTCTCTACCGCCCCGACTCCATCGGCTGGCCCCTCGCCCTCACCGAATGCCGCCTGCTTGACGACGACGGCGCCGACTCCGACATCGGCGAACTCGTCATGCGCGGCCCCCAGTTCATGCAGGGCTACTGGCGCGCCCCCGACGCCACCGCCGGAGTCCTGCGCGACGGCTGGTACTTCTCCGGCGACGTCGCCCGCCGCGACTCCCAGGGCTTCTACTTCATCGTCGACCGCCGCAAGGAGATGATCAAATACAAGGGCTTCCCCGTCTCCCCCGCCGAGATCGAGGCCGTCCTGCTCGAACATCCCGCCATCGCCGACTGCGCCGTCATCAGCCGCCCCGACCAGGACGCCGGCGAGGTCCCCTGCGCCTTCCTCGTCCTGCGCGACGGCCGCCAGTCCTCGCCCGCCCTGGAGCGCGAGCTCGCCGGACACGTCGCCGAGCGCCTCACCGGCTATAAACAGCCTCGCCAGTTCCGCGTCGTGGCTTCCATCCCCCGCAACCCCTCCGGCAAGATCCTCCGCCGCGAACTCCGCACCCTGCTGTAGAAGCAGTCTTAGCATCTTGCATTTTGCATTTTTAATTTTGCATTTTGCATTTTTCCCTTTTTCCTTTTTACTTTTTCCTTTAATCTGCCGCCCCGGAGGCCCCCATGTACTGCCCCAACTGCGGCCAGGAGAATCCCCCAGGCACCACCCTGTGCCCTAAGTGCGGACAACCCGTCGCCAGCGTCGCCGCCGCCCCCGCCGTCACTCCCCCGCGCTCCCTCAAACCCGCGGGCACTCACCGCAACCCGGCGCTGCTTCCCCTCTGGCTGCTTCTCACCATCAACATCTACTGGGTCTACTGGGTCTACCAGACGTACAAAGAGGTCCGCGCCCACACCCCCGGCGCCACCGACATCACCCCCGGCAAGGCCGCGGGCTTCCTGCTCATCCCCTTCTTCAATTTCTTCTATTGGTTCCCGCGGGTGGCCATCGACATTCCCCGCGCCATCCGCCGCATGCAGGAGGACGACTCCCTGGGCGAGCCGCCGCTGAATAACGGCCTGGTCACTGGCCTGCTCATCGCCGGCCTTGTCGGCAACACCGTGCTGGCACAGGTCCACCCTGCGCTCCTGTTGCTGACCGAGCCTCTGGTCATGGCCGGCTTCGTCATCGCCCAGCTCAGCCTGAACGCCCACTGGGAGCGCCACGCCGCCGGCGCCCTTCCCGGACAGCGCCTTGCCCAGCCCGTCGTGGACGCCGCCACTCCCTCTCGGGAGCTGGGAACGCTCCTCGGAGTCCGCACTCCCCAGATCGAGTGGGGCGCGGGCGCGGCATTCCTGGCTGCCAGCGTCCTCGCCGACCTGGTGTACCTGCTCATTGTGCCGCTGCTGCGTCGCGAGGGCATGCTTCCCGCCTTCAGTTGGGGACTCTCGCTCTCCGCCGACCTGATTCTCACCGCGGCCGCCATGGCCGCCTTCCGCTGGATCCGCAACGACGCCGGCGCCGCCGCCCTCGCCGCCGCCGCCTACACCGTCCTCCAGACCGTGGTCCGCGTGGTCATCCTGCAGCTCTTCCTCCACGCCTCCCCGTGGCAGCCCGTCTTCCTGCTGTACTCGCTCATCGCCAGCTTCCTCTTCCTGCTGCTCCTGGCCGTGGCCGCGCGCTTCATCCAGCCCACCTGGCTCGGCCTCTGGATCGGCGCCACCGCCGCCCAGCTCGCCTCCTCCATGGTCTACCGCGTGGGAAGCTTCCTCTACAGCCGCATGTTCGAGGAGTTTCCTCACCTCTTCCACATCGAGCTGTGGGACGTGGTCCAGGAGCTGCTCTTCGCCGCTGTCTTCGCGTTTGCGTTCTGGGGAGGACTGTCGCTCTTCGCGCCCAAGGTCTTACGGGATTGATGTGCTGCGGGATTGAGGTTCTGCGGGATTGAAGCGCTGCGGCATCGATCTCCTGCGGGATTTGCGGGATTTCTGCGCGCGGCCAGGCCGAAGACGGCCGCCGCTATTTGTAGATGGTCACCTGGTCCTGCGGCCGCTTCAGCTTGATGACGATCTCCAGCTCCGGCTCATCGATGTCGAAATCCTCGCCGAAGGTCTGGAACCCCGGCGTCAACACCTGCACCCGCAGCTTCCCGTACGGTGCCCCGTCGAAGGTCGCTTTCCCCTCCGGATCGGTCTTGAGCTGGAATCCGCCCTTGGACTGTTTGCCCTTCTTGTCCACGGTGTGCAGGACCACGCTGGCGTTCCGCACCGGCTTCCCGTTGTGCGCCTTCAGCACCACGAACTTCAGGGTGGACTGCGGCTTGGCGCCCGCCGCGGCCATCGCCGCCAGCAGCCCAATCCCGATTATGCCTAGCAATGCCTTTCTCATAGGCCTTCCCCCATTCTAGGACGCTTCCCTCCTCTTGTCACCCGCTCCCTTGACATGCTTCCAGCTCATCCCTATAATTAGCACTCGATACCAGACAGTGCCAAACCTGTCGGGGCAGAGTTCGACAGAGTCTAAGTAACCCCATGCACACAAACAACTTACATCATGGAAAGGAGTACGCAGAATGACTACGAAATTCACTCCCCTGCACGATCGCATCCTGATCCGGCGGGTGGAGGAGCAGGAATCGGTGCGCGGCGGAATCATCATCCCCGACTCGGCCAAAGAAAAGCCGCAGGAGGGCGAAGTGATCGCCGTGGGTAAGGGCAAGATCAGCGAAGAGGGCAAGGTTCGTCCCCTGGACGTGAAGGCGGGCGACCGCATCCTGTTCGGCAAGTACGCCGGCACGGAGATCAAGCTGGACGGCGAAGAGCTCATCATCATGCGCGAGGAAGAGGTGCTGGGCATCCTGGTCGGCGCCGCCAAGCACAAGGAGCACGCCGGTTCGCGCAAGTGACCGCGCTTTCCGCGGCGTCTGAGCCGCGGGCGGTCATCCTGAGGCCCTTCCGGGCCGAAGGATCTCGCGCCTGCAACCAAGTTTCGTAACCAATTTCGAATTCCAAGGAGAGAGACAAATGGCAAAGCAGATCATTCACGGCGAGGAATCGCGGCAAGCGATCCTCCGCGGCGTCAACGTGCTGGCCGACGCCGTCAAAGTCACCCTCGGCCCCAAGGGCCGCAACGTGGTCATCGAGAAGAAGTTCGGCTCGCCGACCATCACCAAGGACGGCGTCACCGTAGCCAAGGAGATCGAACTGAAGGACCCGCTGGAGAACATGGGCGCCCAGATGGTTCGCGAAGTGGCTTCCAAAACCAGTGATGTGGCCGGCGACGGCACCACCACCGCCACCGTGCTGGCGCAAGCCATCTTCCGCGAGGGCGTGAAGACGGTCGCGGCCGGGGCCAACCCCATGGCGCTCAAGCGCGGCATCGAGAAGGCGGTCCTCGCCATCTGCGGTTCCATCGACAAAGACGGCGAGCGGGTGAAGGGCGAACTGGACAAGTTCTCCAAGCCCGTCACCGGCGACATGATCGCCCAGGTGGGCACCATCTCCGCCAACAACGACGAGACCATCGGCAAGATCATCGCCGAGGCCATGAAGAAGGTGGGCAAGGACGGCGTCATCACCGTGGAGGAGTCCAAGACCATGGAGACGCAACTGGAAGTGGTCGAGGGCATGCAGTTCGACCGCGGCTACCTCTCTCCCTACTTCGTCACCGACCCCGAGCGCATGGAAGCCGTGCTCGAGAACTGCAGCATCCTCATCTACGAGAAGAAGATCTCGTCCATGAAGGACCTGCTGCCGCTGCTCGAGCAGATCGCCAAGTCCGGCAAGCCGCTGCTCATCGTGGCCGAGGACGTCGAGGGCGAGGCCCTGGCGACCCTGGTCGTGAACAAGCTGCGGGGCACGCTGCAAGCCGTGGCCGTCAAGGCTCCGGGCTTCGGCGACCGCCGCAAGGCCATGCTCCAGGACATCGCCATCCTCACCGGGGGCAAGGCCCTCACCGAGGACCTGGGCATCAAGCTGGAGAACGTCAAGATGGAGGACCTGGGCTTCGCCAAGAAGGTCACCATCGACAAGGACAACACCACCCTGGTCGAGGGCAAGGGCAAGCACTCGGAGATCGAGGGCCGGGTGAAGGAGATCCGCACCCAGATCGACAAGACGACCTCCGACTACGACAAGGAGAAGTTGCAGGAGCGGTTGGCCAAGCTGGTAGGCGGCGTCGCGGTCATCAAGGTGGGCGCGGCTACCGAAACCGAAATGAAGGAAAAGAAGGCCCGGGTCGAAGACGCCATGCACGCCACCCGCGCCGCGGTCGAGGAAGGCATTGTCCCCGGCGGCGGTGTGGCCCTGGTGCGCTGCGTCCCGGCCATCGAGAAGCTGAAGCTGGAGCACGACGAGCAGATCGGCGCCAACATCGTCCGCCGCTCGCTGGAGGAGCCTCTGCGCCAGATCGTGGCCAACTCCGGCGAAGAGGGCGCGGTGGTCCTGGGCAAGATCCGCGACTCCAAGGACGCCAACTTCGGCTACAACGCGCTCACCGGCGACCTGGAAGACCTGGTCAAGGCCGGCGTGCTCGACCCCACCAAGGTCGTGCGCACCGCGCTGCAGAACGCGGGCTCCATCGCCTCGCTGATGCTCACCACCGAAGCCCTGGTGGCCGAGCTCCCCGAGGAGAAGAAGGCTGCCGCCGGCCCCGGCGGCCACGGCGGCATGGGCGACATGTACTAGAGCCCAGTCGCCAGTCGTCCGTCGCTAGTTGTCAGTGAAAACAAAGGCCCCGCAGAGATGCGGGGCCTTTTGCTTTCCGGTGGAAGAGCGGGGCTTCAGCCCCGCGTACCCGGGCCCTCGGAGTGTGGCCTTAGCCACGGCGGGCATTTCACCCACCACGTCGCGCGCAAGCGCGATTACCGGTGGAAGAGCGGGGCTTCAGCCCCGCGTCAAGGTGTGATAGAAATCCGGGCTTTAGCCCCGGGATATGAAACC
>CBRAFF010000034.1:0-9929 GCA_967755155.1 uncultured bacterium | reverse complement strand
GCCAGTGGTCGAGGACTATCTGTTGCCCACACTGGCCTATGTGGGCGGGCCGGCGGAGGTGGCCTACTTCGCTCAGGCGGCGGTGGTGTATGAAAAGTTGCTGGGGCGCGTGACTCCCATCCTGCCGCGCTTCAGCGCCACACTGATCGAGCCTCGCGTCCAGCGCCTCCTGGAGCGCTACCGCGTCTCGGTGGCGGACTCATTCCACGGAGTGGAACGCCTGCGCGAGCTTCTCGCCGAGCACGCCATGTCCGGGGAGGTGCACGGCGCCTTTGACTCGGCCCAGGCGGCGGTAGAGACCTCGCTGGCCTCGCTGCGCCAGTCGCTCGAAAAGTTCGACCCCACGCTGGCGGAAGCCGCCACCCGCTCCGAATCCAAGATGCGCTACCAACTAGGCCGGCTGCGGACCCGAGTAGCCCGCGCCGAACTCCAGCGCCAGGAGGAGCTCGGCCGCCACGCCGAGCAGTTGATGGCCTGTCTCTACCCCAACAAGACCCTGCAGGAGCGCGAAGTGGCCGGCGTCTCCTTCGTTGCCCGCTACGGGCCGCAATCGCTGCTGCAGCTCTATGACGCCATCCAGACCAACTGCCCCGACCACCAGGTCCTCTACTTGTAGCGGGAGGTGTTCCCGCGCTGCGGCGACGCTTTGTTCGCCCGAGCCGTTCGGAGTAGGATACGGACGCTCGACGCACCTTGAAGGCGGTTGGCTTCCATGCCGCGGGGCCACCTGATGTCGCTTCCCCCACCTGATCGCTCACCCTCTGACGCCGCGGAAGACCTCACCGACCGCTACGTAGGCCGATTCCGGATCCTGGCGCGGCTGGGGTCCGGCGGCATGGGGGAGGTGTATCTCGCTGACGACTTGAAACTCAAGCGCCGTGTCGCGCTCAAGCGCCTCGCCCCCCGCCTTCGCTCCGACCCGCGCTACAAGGAGCGCTTGATGAAAGAGGCGGAACGCGCCTCCGCGCTCGACTTCCGCTACATCGCGGGCCTTTACGACGTACTCGAAGAGGACGGCGAAGTTTTCTTGGTGATGGAATACGTCGAGGGCGTCTCGTTTCGCCAGCGCTTGGGCGTGCCCATGAACCCCGCCGAGTTCTTCCCCATAGCTGCGCAATGCGCCGAGGCACTGGCTGCGGCCCACCAAAAGGGCATTCTCCACCGTGACATCAAGCCAGAGAACATCATGGTGACCCCCTCCGGACAGGTGAAGGTGCTGGACTTCGGCTTGGCGCGGCGCCTTCCTCCGGACGAAGAACATGCGGCCAACGCCAGCACCAGTAGTCGCCTGGGGATTGCGGGGACTCCCGGGTACATGGCTCCGGAAATCTTGCTGGAGCAGGAACCCGACGGCCGCGCCGACATTTTCTCGCTGGGAGTGGTTTTCTACGAGGCGCTGACGGGCCGGCATCCCTTTCGCAACCAGCAGATGGTGGGTTCTGCCGACCGCATCCTTCACCACCAGCCCTCAGCCATGTCACAAGTCAATCCCGCGGTCGTCCCCACGCTGGAGCAGCTCGTCAGCCGGATGCTGGCCAAGGAGCCGGAGTCGAGGTACCCAAGCGCGCAGCAACTGGTTGCTGACCTTCAGGTCTTGCGCGAGGGAAAGACGCCGTTGGTGACGCCGCTACCGACGCCCCGCTCGCGGCACTTTCTCAGGTGGGCCGGGGGCGCGCTTCTGCTGGGAGCGGCCACCGCCCTGGCCTGGATGCTATGGCCCCGGCCAGAGTTGCGTTCCGGGCCGCGCGACTGGGTGTTGATCGCGGAGTTTGACAACAAGACCGGCAACCCGGTCTTCGATCATTCTTTGAACACGGCCCTGAGCGCCTATCTGCAACAGTCGGCTCGGGTGAAGGTGTTCCCAGGGGAGCGCGCGCTTCGGACCCTCCAAAGCCTTGGCAAGTCGGCGCAGGCGCGCATCGACACCAGCGTGGCCTCGCAGATCGCAGCCCGGGAGCGCGTCCCGCTGGTCATTACCGGAGAGATTGCTGCGGTCGGGGACCGCTACTTGATCGTCCTTCAACTGAGGAATCCTTACGACCAGAGTCCGCTCCGCTCCCTGAGCGCCGAGGCCCGGGGAGTCGAGGAGGTGCTGCCGCGGCTGAGCGAGTTGGCGCGTGATCTGCGCGGTGATTTGGGCGAGGACTTGGCCCGGATCCGCCAGGCCGACCGGCCCATGGAGCAGGTCACGACCGCCTCTCTCGACGCCTTGCACAGCTACTCCCTCGCGCGGCGCCGGCATATGGCAGGGGATTCTGAGGCGGCAGTTGCCCTTTACAAGGATGCGATCCGGGCAGACCCCGACTTCGCCTTGGCCTACGCGCGCTTGAGCGCGGCTTACAAGAACCTCGGCGCAACCGACCTCTCGCGCCAGGCCCTGACTCAGGCGCATCGCCGCATCGACCGCGTCAGCGAGCCCGAGCGCTACACCATCTCCGGCATGTATCACATGCAGGAGGAGGACTACGAGCAGGCGAGGGAGGACTTCCTGGCCCTGGTGGACCTTCATCCCGAGGACGCCAGCGGGCACTTCTATCTGAGCCTCTGCTACATGTTCCTGGGGGAGCCGGCGCCGGCGGAAAAGGCCATCCGTCGAGCCCTGGAACTCGACCCATCGCCGGCCAGCCGCAACAACCTGGCTAACATCCTGGTGGCGGGCGGAAAATTCCGGGAGGCGATTGAAGTGCTGGAGGCAGCCCGCGCGCAGGAACCGAGCAGCGCCCAACTCACCGGGATTCTGGTGACGGCATACCTGGGCGCGGGAGAGATGCAGAAGGCGCAGCAGCAGGTGGATGCCTTGCTGGCGGGCAGCCCCCAGGCCCGCATGCACGGGCAGGAGACCCGGATACGCCTGCTGCTGCTCGAAGGACGATGGACCGAGGCCAAAGCCTCGCTGGAGACCAGCCTTGCCTCGGGAACCACCCCCTACGAGTTTGAGGATCGCCTGATCCTAGCGCGGCTACAGTTGCTCCAGGGGCAAACCTCGTCTGCCCTACAGGAGTTGAAGCGGGCGGAGCAGTTCCCAGATCTGACCCTCGACTATCGCGCCGCCTTGGCCGCCCACTACGCGCTCACCCGCCAACCGGCGGCCCTCGGGCGCAACGAGGAAATCCTAAGGAGCAGGATTGCGGCGGGCAACCGACGCCAGCAAGCCTACCTGCATCTGGCGCAGGGCGCGCGCCAGTTTGCCCAGGGCGATTTTGAGGCCGCCGCCAGTTCTCTGCGGCAAAGCCTGACCCTGCGGGACTCTATGCTGGCTCACATGCTGCTGGCCGAGGCGCTCGCCGCGTCCCAGCACTGGCAGGAGGCTGCCGGTGAATCCGAACTCCTTCAATCCCGACGCGGGCAGGTCTTTCAGGACAGCTATCTTCTAGTCCCATACCTGCTGGCCGACTATGAGCGCGGACGCGCCTATCAGGCCCAGGGGGACGAGGGTCGGGCGCGCGCCGCCTACACCCAGTTTCTTCGGGTCCTGGGCGACGGCTCCGCAGACTGGGCCCCGGTGCGAAACGCACGCAAACGCCTACGCGCCCTGGGAGCTACTCCCGGGAACCGCTAGGCGATTTCTTCCACCAGCAGGTTGTAGTGCGGGGCACCGGGCTCGGTGAACTCCTCCAGCGCCACATGAAACTTCTGCATCCCCGCGGATTTCGCAACCGCATCGAACTGCGCTAATCCGTCGAGCCAGAACCACATCTCGAAGCGGGGCTCGGGCCCGATGCGGGTCTGGTAGACGTGCCCAAACTGGGCTCCGGCGGGCAATCCCTCGGAAAACACGTCCAGCTTCTTGCAGAAGTCGTAGAAGTCCTTGGTCTTTCCGGACTTGACGTTGAACCGATAAACGTAACCACAGCAACGAGGCATGATGTCTCCTTTCTCGGGGTTCCTGGGACCGGGTACTCGGCAGGGCTTGCGCCAAGATTGGCTGCGCATCATAGCACCGTCAGCGCCATGCCCGGCTTGAAATCCGGCGCTCCCCCGCGCGGCTTTGGCGTATCATTCGTAAGGATGGCCAAAGACCCGTCCCAATTCGAGGTAGCCTGCCCCTGTTGCGGCGCCGTGCTCAAGGTGGACACCGCCAGCCGCGCGGTGATCGGGCACACCGCCCCGGTGCGCCCCAAGACCTTCGCCGACATCGAAGAGGCCGCCCGCGCCATGCATGAGCAGGACGGCCGTCGCGACTCCCTCTTTCGCCAGTCGGTGGAGGCGGAGAAGAACAAGTCGCAACTGCTGGAGAAAAAGTTCGCCGAAGCGGTCAAGCGCGCCAAGGAATCGCCCGACACCGGCCGTCCCATCCGGGACATCGACCTGGACTAATTTCCGAGATTAAGGATGTGTGGAGGGAGCGTGTTCGCTAGGGCGCGTACGCGTCGGGCGTGAGGTCGGGGAAGACGGAGTCGCGCTCCTCGATCTCACCCAGCATCTTCACCGCCTCGGGTGGGATCTCCAGCGTGGACTCATAGCGGCGCCAGGCGTCCAGCAGGCTGTGGAACTGCCGCAAGTGCGTGTCGAAACGTTTTTCCGCGTAGTCCCGGGCGTGCTGCGTGGTGATGAGGAACTGCCAATCGGAGGATTCCAGCAGCAGTAACTCTCGGCAAATCTGCGTGGCCAGGCGCGTGGCGAGCTGGTTGCCGCGCCAGCGGCCGCCTTCGGCCATCTCTTCCACCGCGCGCTCGGCGGGATAGATCTGTTCCCACGTCCACGCCGTCTCCGGATTCAGCCACACCTCGTGCGAGCCGTTGCGTCCCCAGGAACCCTCGGGCAGCGCCACGAAGCCCGCGGGATGGTGCCGGTCGAGGTACTCGCCGCAAGTGATGAGGTTCAGCCCGGAGTCCGGCTGCGCGCACTCCCGCGCCACGCTTTCCAGCCACTGCGGGCCTTCGAACCACCAGTGCCCGAACAGTTCCGCGTCAAAGGGAGCGGCGAGCACGGGCGGCACGGCCCCGCTGGGCGCGTTGTAGCGCAGCACCGACTGCGCCAGCGCGGTGAAGTGGCTGGCATGCTCCCGGGTGCGTTCCGAGGCCGTCTCCGGGTAGTAGGCGGTCTTCGAGCCCAGGTCGGACTTGGGAAGCGTGACCTGCCAGTAGCGATGCCCGCCCGGCCAGTGCTTCTTGTGGAAGTCCAGGTAGGCGGAGTCGCCGGGATAGCCGTGCTCTCCGCTCCACACCTGGATGCCGGTGCGCGGGTCGCGGGTGAAGAAGGCCACCCGGCGGCGCCGGTTGGGCGCTCCCGCATAGTAGGGAAGATAGAACGATGCGCGGGCCTCGCCCGGCTCCAGTTCCGCGGCGATGGGAACGTCGCCCGCCATCAGCTCATAGGGAGTGAAGCGGGCGGTGGTCTCCACCATGTGGGTGTCCACGAAGAAGTACTCGATGCCGCTGGCTGCCAGGATCTGCTCCACGCCGCTGCGCGCGAAGGAGCCATGCGCGCCGGAGCCGTCCACCGGGACGGGGAAGTTCCACTCTCCGGCGGGCTGGTAGCCGCATTCGGGCAGCCAGATTCCGCGCGGCTTGCGCCCGAAGAAGCGCTCGTGGGTCTCGACGCCCAGGCGCACCTGGGCGCGGATGGAAGCGTCCGTCCCCAGCAGCGGCAAGTATCCGTGCGTGGCGGCGCAGGTGATGATCTCGATGGCCCCGGATTCGTAAAAGCGGCGGAAGCCGCCCACAATGTCGCTGCCCAGGGCCGCAAAATCCTGTTGCGCCTGGGTGAAGAACCGCTCCCAGAAGTTCGCCAGGTACACGAAGTGGCGGTCGCCCTTGCGCACGAACTCCGCCGCATCGCGTCGCGCCGCTTCGATCTTCTGCTCCAGGTATTCGACGAAGCCCTGCTGAAACGTCGGATGGGCCAGCTGTTCCAGCAGGATGGGAGAAAGGTTGATGCTGGCCTTGAGCTGGACTCCCGACTTCTCCAGGGACCCGAGGACGCGCAGCAGCGGCAGGTAGGTTTCCGCCGCGGCCTCAAACAGCCAGTCGAGCCCATGCGGCCACGTCCCGTGATTCACCACGTACGGCAGGTGGGAATGCAGCACGAAGGCTATGTAACCGGCGGACGGGATCTTCAGTCTCTTGCTCACGGGGGTCAAGGAGTCGCAGGGGGCCAGCGGCGCCGCATCTGCCGGGGCGGCGCGACACAAAAAGTCTACTACAGCCGCGGCCTTTGCAAGCAGCATGGTTGGATTTGTGCGGGCGCTCGGTTAGATTAGGCAGCGGTGTCCTCAGCAGGAGAGAAGTTCGAACGCGCGGTTTCCATCATGGCGCGGCTGCGCGCGCCCGGCGGATGTCCCTGGGACCGCGAGCAGACCTTCGATTCCATCAAGCCCTACACCCTGGAGGAGACCTACGAGGTCCTGGAGGCCATCGACAATCGCGACTGGCCCGAGCTCTCCGGCGAGCTCGGCGACCTGCTGCTCCAGGTCCTGTTCTACGCCCAGATGGCCAGCGAGGAGCAGCGCTTCAACATCGAGGACGTGCTGGAGCGGCTGTCCAGCAAGCTGGTGGCCCGGCATCCCCACGTCTTCGGCGACGTCAAGGCGGAGACGCCCGCCGACGTCCTGCGCAACTGGGAGACGCTGAAGGCCCGAGAGAAAGAGAAGAAACAGCGCCTGGCCGCCGGCGGCGGCAAGGATGCGAAAGACGAAGCCGCACCCGGCTCGGTGCTGGCCGGCGTCTCCTCCGGCGTCCCCGCGCTGCTCGAAGCCTTCAAGCTCAGCTCGCGCGCCGCCCACGTCGGCTTCGACTGGCCGGAGGTCGAGGGCCTCTTCGACAAGCTGGCGGAGGAGACTGCGGAACTGAAGCAGAACCTCGCGGACTATCCCGCGCCCGGGCCGCGTCCGGTGAACCGCGGCATCGCCGGCTCCGGCGCGCTCAAAGTTCCCGAGGAACTGCGCGCGCGCCTGGAAGACGAGGTCGGCGACCTCTTCTTCGTGCTGGTCAACATCGCGCGCTACCTCTCGCTCGACCCCGAATCCGCACTTCGCAAGACCAACCGCAAGTTCAAGCGGCGCTTTCAGTGGGTGGAGGCGGAGCTCGGCCGCCAGGGCCGCAGCCTGGAGCAGGCGACGCTGGAGGAGATGGAATCCCTGTGGCAGCAGTCCAAGCAGGTGGTGGACCGGAAGGCGGCCCAGCCGTGACGGCATCGCCCGACCGCGTCTCCATCCGCATGTGCCACTCCTTCGACGAGCTCAACGCCTGCGTCGAGTTGCAGCGGGACGTATGGGGATTCTCCGACCTCGACCTGGTTCCGCTGCGCCTGTTCGTTGTTGCGGAAAAGATCGGCGGGCAGGTCATCGGGGCGTTTGAAGGGAAGGAGATGGTCGGCTTCGCGCTCTCCATCCCCGGCTCGCGCTCCGGCCATCCCTATCTGCACTCGCACATGCTGGCAGTGCGCGAGAGCCATCGCAACGCCGGACTGGGGCGAAGCATCAAGCTGGTGCAGCGAGCGGACGCGCTCGCACGCGGCTTCGAGCTCGTGGAGTGGACCTTCGACCCTCTGGAGATCAAGAACGCTCACTTGAACCTGGAGCGGCTGGGCGCCATCGCGCGCCGCTACACCATCAACCAGTACGGTATATCCTCATCCGCCTTGCAGGGCGGGCTGCCCACCGACCGCCTGGTGGCCGAGTGGTGGCTGCGCTCCCGCCGCGTGGAAAAGCTGCTCGAGTCAGACGCGCGGCCGGAGTTCAAGGTCGAGCACACGCTCGCCGTCCCCGCCGAGATCTACCGCTGGAAGGCCTCCGAAGCCGACCGCGGCCGTGCCCGCGAGGTGCAGGCGAAGAACCGCGAGGAGTTTCTCAAGGCCTTCGCCGACGGCCTGGCGGCGCTGGGCTACGAGCGCGATGCCGCCGGCAACGGCAAGTTTCTGCTGGGGCGCTGGGACGAGAATCTCTCCTACGCCGGGGACGGTTCCGAGCAATGAAGTTCGACTCTCTCACACTTCGCGAGCTCCGCATGCCACTGGTCCACTTCTTCGAGACCAGCTTCGGGCGCACCACCGAGCGCCGCATCCTGCTGGTGACGCTCGCGGGCGAAGGCCTCACCGGCTGGGGCGAGTGCGTCGCCGGCGAAGACCCCTTCTATAGCCCGGAAACGGTGGAGACCGCCTGGTACGCCATCACCCAGCACCTGGCGCCCATGCTCCTGGGAAAAGAGGTCGCGGCAGGGAAGGATTGCCCGGCGCTCTTCGCTCGCGTGCGCGGGCATCGCATGGCCAAGGCGGCGCTGGAGAACGCCGTCTGGGAGGCCGAAGCGCGCGCCCAGGGCATCCCGCTGTGGAAGTTGCTGGGCGGCACGCGCCGCGAGATTCCCTGCGGCGTCTCCATCGGCATCCAGGACACGGTCGAGCAGCTTCTGGAGAAGATCTCGACCGAGCTGGCCGCCGGATACCGGCGCATCAAGGTCAAGTGCAAACCCGGGTGGGACGTCGAAGTCTTCGAGCGCATCCGGGCGAAGTGGCCGCAGATCACGCTGAGCTGCGACGCCAACTCCGCCTATACCCTCGACGACACCGCGCACCTGAAAAAGTTCGACGCCTTCCGCCTGCTGATGATCGAGCAGCCGCTCTGGTCCGACGACTTCTACTTCCACGCCCGATTGCAAAAGCAGTTGGGGACTCCCATCTGCCTGGACGAAGCCATCCGCAACGCCCGCGATGCCGAGGCCGCCGTGGACCTGGGCGCCTGCCGCATCGTCAACATCAAGGTAGGACGCGTGGGCGGCTTCAGCGAGGCCATCCGCGTGCACGACGTCTGCCGCGCCCGCGCCGTCCCGGTGTGGTGCGGCGGGATGCTGGAATCGGGCGTCGGCCGCGCCCACAACGTCGCCCTCTCCACGCTCGAAGGCTTCAGCCTGCCCGGCGACGTCTCTGCCTCCAAGCGCTACTGGAAAGAGGACATCATCGAGCCCGAGGTCGAGGTCCGCCCGGACGGCATGATCAGCGTGCCCGATGCGGCCGGCACCGGCTACTGCGTTCGCGAGGACCTGGTGGAACGGCTCACCTCGCGCAAAGAAACCCTTCGCGCGTAGCGCCGGCGTCTCGCCGGCAACGATGCCGCGCAACCTGGCGCTACTTCTTCTCCGCGACCGCGGTGTTCTGCTTCTTCAGCAGCTCGATGCCCTCGACCAGGCTGAGGTTCGCCGGCGCGGGGCGGAAGTCAGTGATGGTTTGCTTCTGCTTGATGCGGATGGTCTTGAACAGGAACGCCTTGCCGGTGAAGTCGAGCGTCATGCGTGTGGTTTCCCATTCGCCATGGGGAAGCAGCGACTGCTGCAGGGTGATGCGGCCACCTTTGTTCAGGCGGGCGAGCAGGCCCCAGCCCAGAGTGACGTCCTGGACCAAAGCGGACTCGATGCGGACCAGGCGCAGGTCGCGCGGCTCCACCACCATCGTGCCCTCCATGCCCTTGTAGATGATGGTCTCGCGCGACGGCGGGTGGAAATCCGGGTTGGGACGAAACTTCAGCCGTGCCAGCTCGCCGCGCGGTCCTGGTTCCGTGCCGTCCGGCTCGTAGAGAAAAGCGTCGGGCAGGGCGCGGAGCAGCTTCCGGACCTGCTCGGCATCCTGTTCCTGGCGCTGCTTGCGCTTGCGCTGCTCTTCGGGATGCGCCAGCAGGTGCTCCAGGCGCCGGTCGTCCTTGGCGCGTTCTTCGGCGGTGGGCGGGCGGTCGTTGGTGGCGACCAGGCGCGAAACCAGGCCGTCGCGCGTGTCCAGGATGTCGCGCGTCGTTGAACTTGAGGCGTCGGCAGCCTCGCGCCGCAGCCGGTAGATGTACTGCCGCGGCTTTTCTGGGTCGGCCAGCTCCCGGGCAATGACCTTGCGCACCAGCTCCTGCGCGGTTTCAGTGGGCGCGGGCGCGGAGGTCTGTGCCGCGGCCCAGAGATTGAGGGTCGCAATCGCGGCGAGGATCAGAAGTCTACGTGCAAATCGCATCCAGC
>CBRAFF010000033.1:0-9934 GCA_967755155.1 uncultured bacterium | reverse complement strand
TTCTAATCGAAGCCAGGGAGCGTGCGATGGATTCCACGTTGCAGCGCGTGCACGACGCCATCGGGGCCGCCGCCGGCGGCATGAGCGCCCAGCAACTGGTCCAGCATCCCGCGGGCAAGTGGTCGGCGGCGGGCATCCTGGAGCATCTTTCCATCACTTTCGGTGGGACGGCGCGCCTGATGCGCAAATGCCTGGAGGGCGGCAAGCCCCTGGCGTCGGCGCCCACGCTCAAACATCGGCTGGCGACCCTGCTGGTCACCAGTTGGGGATACTTTCCCACCGGCCGGCCGGCGCCCGAGTTCGCCCTGCCTCAGGGCCTGGACGGCGAGGCCGCGCTGCGGACTATCCACGAGAACCTCGCGGCCATGGACCAGGCGCTGGCCGAGTGCGAGCAGCGCTTCGGCCGCGAGGTGAAGGTCGCCGACCACTTCGTGCTGGGGCCGCTGACGGTTCCGCAGTGGCGCCGCTTTCACCTGGTCCACACCCAGCACCACATGAAGCAGATCGAGCGGCTGCGGAGTTCCTCCTTCGGTCAATCCAACCCGTAGGCGTGGATCTTGTTGAGCAGGGTCTTGTAGGAGACGCCCAGGCGCTGGGCGGCGGCGGATTTGTTCCACTTACACTCGCGCAGGGTGGCTTCGATCTTGGCGCGCTCCACGGAGGCCACGGCGCGGGCTGAGACTTCGGGCAGGGAATCGCCCGCAGGAGCGTCCGGCCCGGCGGAAGCAGAGCGGACGTTGGCGGCGAGGCCCAGGTCGGCGGCCGTGAGCTCGCCGTCGTTCAGGATGGCGGCGCGCTCCAGCGCGTTCTGCAACTCGCGGACGTTGCCCGGCCAGGCGTGAGCGCGCAGGGCGTTGACGGCGGCGGGCGCGAGCTTCAGGCGGGGCTTGCGCAACTCGCGGCGAAAGCGGTCGAGGAAGTGCTCGGCCATGAGCACGACGTCCTCGCCACGCCGGCGCAGCGCCGGGATGCGGATGGGGCACACCGCCAGCCGGTAGTAGAGGTCGCGGCGAAACTCGTTGCGCGCGGCCGCCGCTTCCAGGTCGCGATTGCTGGCGGCCACCACGCGCACGTTCACCTGGACGCCGCCCGAGCCGCCCAACCGCTCCACCACGCGCTCTTCCAAGACCCGCAGCAGCTTGGACTGCGCGCCCGCCGGCAGCTCGCCGATCTCATCGAGGAATATGGTTCCGCCGTGGGCCAACTCGAACTTTCCGGGGCGGCGGACATCGGCCCCGGTGAAGGCGCCGCGCTCGTGTCCGAAGAGTTCGTTCTCCACCAGGGTCTCGGGGATGGCGGCGCAGTTGAGGGCGACGAAGGGCTTGCCGGCGCGCGGGCTGAGCTGGTGCAGGGCGCGCGCGAACAGCTCCTTGCCGGTGCCGCTCTCGCCCAGCAGCAGCACGGTGGTATCGGTGGGCGCCACGCGTTGCATCTCGCGCGCCGCCGATCGCATCTCCGGGTGCTCGCCGACGATGCGGGGAAAGCCGAAGCGGCGGGCGACATCCTCTTTGAGCACCAGGTTCTCGCGCAGGAGCTGCTGGCGCTCCAGGGCGCGGGCCAGCAAGTGGCGCAGGTGCTCGAGGTCGATGGGCTTCTGGATGAAGTCGTAAGCGCCGTCGCGCATGGCGGCGACGGCTTCCGCCACGCCGCCGTAAGCGGTCATCAGGACCACGGGCATGGCCGCGTCGGCTTCGAGCGCGGCGCGGAGCACGTCCATGCCCGTGCCCTTGGGGAGCTTCAGGTCGGTGAGCACGGCGGAAAAGCGCTGGCGGCGCAGCGCGCTGAGGGCTTCCGCCACGTCGGCGGCGGGAGTGACTTCGTACTCCATGCGCGCCAGCGCGGTGGCCAGCATCTCCCGCAGCTCCGCCTTGTCTTCCACCAGCAGGATGGTTTCCATAAGAAAATCCCCCGGTTTGCCAGAAAGTGCGGGGCGGCCGCCGGGGGCTGGCGGTCTCGGCTCAGGAGATCAGTCGGCCCAGGAGTCGGGGAGCTCGGCCTTGCGCAACTCGTCCCTCATGTCTTCCAGCTTCTGCTTTTCCTGCTGGAGCTGCTGTTCCCGGGCAGCTTTGTCGTCGCAGAGGGTCCCGGAAGAGCAGGCGACCGACGCCGGGCGGAGCTTGAGCTCGCGGTCGATAGCGGCAATCTCGCGCTCCAGCAGGGTGATGGCGGCGCGCTGCGTCTTGAAGCGCCCGCGCCATTCGAGCTCCAACCGGTCGCGCTCGGCCTTGGCCTGGGCCTCAGCCTTGGGATCCTTGGGCGGGGCTGAGGGTTCCTCCTGGGAGACGCTGGAAGGCGCCTCGGCGGCCGGCGGGCTCGCGGAGCTCGCGGTGTTCGCGGTGCTCAGGGGGCCGCGGGTGGGAAGATTGTCGTTGGTATAGACCTGCGAGGCAGGCGCGGCCGGCTTGCTCATGCGATTCCGCCGGGCGGCCTCGGCGAGCGACTGAGCGTTGGCAGCGAGCGCCGCGAGCGCCAGCAGCGCGGCAAGGTTTGCGAGCATCATCGGGCCTCTACGCATGGGACCTCATTGTCGTTGTTCGCCGGGCCTGCCTTAGCCTTCAGTCTCCCCAGGAGCTGGGGAGGCCGGCCTTGCGGAGATCTTCTCTCATGTCTTCCACCTGCTGCTTGGCTGCTTCCAGCTCCTTCTTCTTTCCATCGATCTCGTCCTGGTACTTCTTGTTCTCCGCGGCCCACAGCACCGGGTTACGCAGGCGAGACCCCAGGTCCTGGGAGTTCGACTGGGTCTGCGCCTGGCGGCTGCTGTTCTCCCGCTCGGCCACCTCGAGTTCCCGCTGCAGCTTGGCAATCACCTCCCGCTGCGCGGCGAACTTGGCTTTCACCGCTGCTTCCTGCTTGTTACGCTCCTTCTCGGGTGCGGCGTCCGCCTGGGAGCCGCCGGCAGGGGTGGAGGCCGAAGTCGATGCCGAACTGCTCGCGACGCCGAGCCCGCCGGAGGTAGGCAGATTGTCGTTGGTGTATTCCTTCACGCTGGCGGTCGAGGGCGGTTTCTTGGCGCGCTGCTGGCGGGCATAGTCCCCCAGCGACTGCGCGGCCGCGGGGGCGGCCATCACTCCCGCCAGGGCGAAGGCAATGGCGAAGTGAAATGTGCGTTTCATGAAGGTTCCTCCCCCGGGATGCGGGGACACAATCCCACGCGGGTATCTTACCCCAATTTAGATGCGGTGGTGGCGGCTTTGGCTGCCGGAAACGAGAGGGTAAACGTGCTCCCGGCCGCGTCACTGGCCACGGAAATCGCGCCTCCGTGCTCGCTCAAGATGCGGTGGACCAGCGCCAGACCCAGGCCCGTCCCCTGGGACTTGGTGGTGAAAAAGGGGATGAAGATCTTGGCCAGGTCCTCCTGGGGGATGCCGCCGCCGTTGTCGCGCAGCACCAGGCGCAGCGCCTCGCCCGCGCTCTCCGCCGAGATCGCCACCTCGGCCGGCTGGCCGTCGCGGGCAGCCTCAGCGCTGTTGCGCAGCAGGTTGGCAAAGGCCTGGCGCAGCGCCGTAGGGTCTCCGTTCAGCTGCAGGCCCGGAGGAAAGGCGCCGAATCGCAGGGCGATGCCGCACTGGCGAGCGCAGTCCTCGAGCAGGGGGCGCAGCTCCACGGTCTCGGCCTGCAGGTCCTGCGGCCGCGCGAAGTTCAGGAAGTCGGTGACGATGCGGGTCAGGCTGGAGGTCTCAGCGGCGATCTTGCGCGCGAACTGCTGCGAGGTCTGCGGGTCGCGCTCGCCCGCGAGCATCTGGGCGTAGCCGGAGATGGTGGCCAGGGAGTTCTTGAACTCGTGGGCGATGCCGGCGGACATCTCGCCCAGCGCCGCCAGGTTCTCCCGCAGGCGCACCTGGCGCGCCAAAGTGGTGATCTCGCTGAGGTCGCTGACCAGACAGGCGGCGCCCAGCGTGTCGCCGGCGGCGGTGCGCACCGGCGAGAGCGTGATGCCCAACACGCGTTGCTCTCCGCCGGGCGTCCGGTAGTCGGCTTCCAGGCGTCGGAAGGCCGCGCCCTTGCGCAGCGCCTGCTCCACGGCATCGAGCAGGGCGTCGAGGGAAGCTTCCGGCTCGTCCGCGGCCATGCGCACGCCGCTCACTCCGCGGAACAGGTCGCGGGCATGCAGTCCCAACGGCGAGGCGTATCCCAGGATGGACTTGGCCGCCTGGTTGGCCTGTTGCACCAGGCCCGCAGGGTTGAAGAGCAGGACCCCGCTGGGCAGGTTGGAGAGCACGGCGGCGCTGACGTTCTCCGAGACCTGGGCGCGCTCGCGCTCCACCTTGTGCAGGCGGTCGAGCTCCTTCTCCTGCTCCTTGAGCCGCTGGATGACGCCCTGGTAGGCGGCCAGGCTGAAGCCGGAGTTCTCGGCGGCGGCGCGGCGCGCGGGCTCGCCGGCATCCTCCTCAGTGATCTTCTTGCGCAGGCGGCGCATCAGCGCGACGCTCAGGACAAAGACCACAATCCCGCCGACCACGATCATGCCGATCCACATCGCCAATTGGAGGGGCGTGGGGTTCACAGGTAGGTCTCCACGTACCAGCGGATGAGGGCGTCGCCGAAGAAGACGGCGACCATGGCCATGGTCCCCAGGAAGACGCCGAAGGGCATCTCGTAGTGGCGATAGACCATGCTGGCGGACTTCCAGGCGCGGCGGCGGGCCGCGGGCAGGGACTCATGGTTGCGCGCCATGCGGCGCTGGGTGCGCTTCACCCACACCATCAGGATGGTCGAGAGTCCCGCGAGCGAGCCGACGAGCGACGCCGAGAACAGGGTGAACACCGTGAGCTTCACACCCAGGAACGCGCCCACCAGGGCCATCAGCTTGACGTCGCCGAAGCCCATGCCCTCGATGCCGCGGGCGCGCAGGTAGATGGCCCCGGCGCCGTAGATGAACGAGGCCCCGACCGCCGCGCCCAGCAGCGCGTCTCCCAGCGACAGCAGCCGCCAGGGAAGTTCCGAGCTGCGCATCCCCAGCCAGGGCATGAGCCGTGCCGCCAGGCCGTCCACCGGGACCAGCAGGCTGAAGAGTACGCCCAGGACCAGCCCGGGCAGGGTGAGGGCGTCGGGCAGCAGCTTGGTCTCCGCGTCGGCAAAGATGAGCCCCAGCAGCAGGAATCCGAGGACGCAGAACTTCAGCGTCCACAGGGTAGGGCCAAAGGTGAGCCAGCAGGCCAGGAAGATGAGGCCGGTGAGCAGCTCCACGAAGATGTAGCGCGGCGAGATGGCGGCTTTGCAGTTGCGGCAGCGCCCGCCCAGCACCAGCCAGCTCACCACCGGGATGTTATCCAGCGCGCGGATGGGCGCGCGGCACTGCGGACACGCCGAGCGCGGCTGCACCACCGAGAGCCCCAGCGGCAGCCGGTGGATGCACACGTTCAGGAAGCTTCCAAAGGCCAGCCCGAAGAGGAAGATGGCGGCGGCGTAGAAGGAAGGCGGAAGGTCGGTCACGCGCTGGCGATGCCCTCGATTTCCGGGGGAGTTAAGCGATTATAGGGCAAAGGGCAAAGGGAAAAGGGAAGAAGCAAGAATGCAAGAATGCAAAATGCAAAATGCAAACCCTAGATCCTTCGACTGCGCGCTCCCGTTCAGTCGCGCTGCGCTCAGAATGACAATCAGAAGAGCAAACGCAAGGTCCTTCGCCCCGACAAGTCGGGGCTCAGGATGACAACCTGAAGTGCTCCGCGCCCTCTGCGGTTTTCATTTGCCAGGGGAAGTTGCATCGTGGCCGGCGAGACGCCGGCGCTACCGGCGCCCTCTGCGGTTTTCATCGGTTCTCATTCCGGGTCGCGAAAGCGCAGCAGGTCGCCGCAGAGGGAAATGGCATCGTCGCGGTGGGGCGGCAACGCGCCGCTCCACTCGACCTGGCGGTGGTCCACCAGGCGCACCTGGGGCGCGCAGTGTTGCCAGCCGTTCACCGTCTCCTGGCGGAGGGCGAGGAGGTAAGCGGCGGCGGCGCCGGGGTCCTCCTGCTTCCATTCGAGCAAGGTCGCTTCCAGGGATTCGCTCAACGCCTCCGAGGGCAGCAGGCAGAGGACCCAATCGTGCGCCGCGTAGGCGGCGCCGCAATCGGACTCCGAAGCCGCGGGCTGCACCCGCGCGCCGTGCTCGCGCGCGATGCGGAGGGTGGCGTCGGCGGAGCCGTGGTCGAGCAGCAGCAGCTCGTCGCAGCAGCGCAGGGAGTCGAGCGCGCGGCCGATGCGGCGGGCGTCATTTGTGGTGTGGAGGAGGGCGGTGATGCGTGGCACGGGGGAGAGCATAGCGCAGAAGGGTCGAAGGGAGGCGAAGTTCAATATGCACCAATGCAAAATGCAAAATGCAAAAACCAAACGCAAGATCCTTCGCCCCGACAAGCCGGGGCTCAGGATGACAATCGGAGGAGATGGTTGGGAAAGGAAGCAAGGCCGGCGGAGTGTGCCGCCGGCCGCTTCCGAACTGCCGAACTACTCTTGCTGTTCCGGGTCCCGTTCCAGCCGCGGCCGCTCCGGGTCGCGAACGCGAGAGGGGACCACGGTGACCGGGCTTTGCAGGCGGAATTGGAGCACATCCTCGGGCTGGACCTTGATCTGCTTGCCCTTGGTGGCGGCGGACACGCCGGTGCCGGCGCCCGCGCCGGCTACGGTGCCGATGGCGGCTCCCTTGCCGCCGCCGGCAATGGCGCCGATGATGGCGCCCAACGCCGCGCCGCCGCCGACGGTGGCCGCGGTTTGCTTGCCTTCCGAGCGGCCCTTGGCGTTCCAGGCGCTGGTCTCGAGTTCATAGGACTTGCCGTTCATTTGCAGGCGGACCAGTTCAAGCGCCAGCTCCGAGCGTCCCTGGAAGCGGCCGGCGCTCTTCACAGCGGTCACCCGGCCTTGCACATCCGTCCCGGTCGGCGCCACCACGCGGCCTTCGACCATGAGGGGCGAGTCCAGGCTGGCTCGGAAGGTGTCACCCACTTGATTGACCTCCGAGTCGATGCCGTTCATCATGCGCACGGAAACCGTGGTGCCCGCGGGAATGGTGACGCGCTCCACCGGGGGTGGGCCCGGCTCGGCTGTAACCGGGAGTGGGACGGACTGTGTGCCTGCCGGACTGCTCGACGGCTGGTTGTCGGCCACCTCGGCCGACCTCGCCCTCCGGTAGGAAGACGCCCGTCTCGCAGGCGGCGGCGCCTGCTGCAGCGCAGGCGGAGCCTCCGGGATCGCGGCCGCAGCCGGTGCGACCTGCAGGTTGTTGATGACCGTCTTCACTCCCTCGATCTGAGCGGCGGCGCTGGAAGCCTTCAGGCGCTCCTCATCCCGCTCGACGGTTCCGGAGAGCGTGACCGTGCCGCCCTCTACGCTGACTACGATGCGCTGGGCGGGGAGCTCCCCATTGATCTTGTTCTGCACCTCACTGGCCAGTTGCGCGTCGGTCTTGGCGCTGGAACAACCGGCGGCCGCCAGCGCCAATGCAAGCGCCAGCGCCGGCAGGAGCCAGGACCGTTTCCACAAGTGCGACATTTTCATTGACTCCTCCTGGTGAATCCGGGAGATACCACCATGGTACATGCTTAGATGCACGCTTTCGGTCTGAGATTGCCTGCAAAAGGGGCTTTGAGAGCGAGTCCTGCGCCTCAGTTTCCGCGGGGAAGGACGCAAGCGGGGTCGCAGGGAGCAGGCGCGCCCAGCCGGCGCAGCAGCCAGCGCGGCATGCGGTAGCGGTGGTCGGCGACGAACTGGTAGACAGTGGGCCCGGCCCAGCGGCAGGGAGGCAGGCGCATCAGCCCGGCCAGGCGGCGCCACCGGGGCAGTGCCGAGAGCACCGCGATCCAGCCGAAGTAGCCGATGTGCCACTCGCCCTGCGTGCCGCGCACGTGCATGCGGCGGCTGAGTTCGGCGGGAGCGAACGGGGTTTCGCCGGCCACCTCGGGGCGATTGAAGTCGCGGAATCCCAGGCGATGCTCGCGGTCGCGCCGCTCCACCCAGGCCTGCGCCCACTGGCAGAAAGGGCAGTTGCCATCGTCATAGACCGTGAGTCTGGCTGCGGTTTCCATGGCGCTTCCCGAGTCGAGCCGGAACGGGGTTCCCGTTGCGGAAGGTGGATTCCCCTGATTCTAATGCTCCGGCGGGTGCCGCCGATTCATTTTTCCCCGCGGCTGTGATACACCTTCTGTCGCCGCCAAAGCATCCGGAGCCGATGCAATGTCCATCCTCGTAGAGCGCAGCAACTTCGACGTCGAAGACGGCCGCTGCCAGTACCACGTCCTGCTCAAGCCCCACGCCTCCAAGGAAGAGCTCAGCGTGCAGACGCGCGTGCCGGTGGAGGTGGCAGTCTCGGTCTCAGAGAACGGCGACCTGGTGGACGTGAGCTTCGTGGTGCCCAAGAAGTATCGCAGCGAGCAGGCCCTGGCGTTCCTGAAGAAGCAGCCGACGGTGAACTACGTGAGCCCGCGGGTGTTCCTGGCCATCCCCGGCTCCAGCGGCGACTCCGTCTTCAACGCTCCCGCCAACCTGGAACTGGACCCGGCGGGGCGCATCGTGGGCCTGGACATCCACTGAACGGCGCAGCCGGCTCGATCAGACGGCGACCACGGCGGTGGTCTTGTCGTGGGCGGCGTCGTGGCGGGCGCGGCGGATATCGTTCACGTCGCCCATCACCACCACTACCGAGCCCTTCTCCAGCTTGAAGTCGTCGGGCGGATTGGCGCGGAAGACCGACTCCTTGCCCTCGGAGGTCTTCACCGCCAGCACCAGCAGGTTGTACTTGCCGTGGAAGTGCAAAGCCTGCAGCGCGCTGCCCGCCCAGGGCGAGGCGCCGCCGATCTCGATGTCCTCGATGCGCAGGGTGCGCGACTTCTCCTGGAGCATGAGGTCGAGGAAGCTGACTACGTGCGGACGCACCAACTCGCTGGCCAGCCGCAGGCCTCCGATGCGGTTGGGGGAGACGGTGGAGTTGGCGCCCGCCTTGAGCATGCGCTCGGAGAACTTCTGGTCGGTGCAGCGGGCCACGATGCGGATGCCGGGGTTCTGCTGGCGTACCAGGACGGTGATGACCAGGTTGTCCTTGTCGGCGGCCAGGCCGACGATCATGCCCTTGGCGCGCTCGATGCCCGCCTGGGTCAGCACCTCCTCATCGGTGGCGTCGCCGATCACGTACAGCATCTCCTTGTAGTCCTCGCCGGCGTGCTCGCGAAACTTGGTGATGTTGTCCTCGTGGGATTCCACCACCACGTAGGCGGTGCCCGTCTTGTGCAGCTCTTCCACCGCGTGGCGGCCGGTCGTCCCCAGCCCGCAGATGACGTAATGATTCCTCAGCTCGCTGATCCGCTTTTGCATCTTGCGTCTCCAGAAAAAGTTGGTGAGTTCGCCCTCCACCAGGAAGGCGGTGACGGCGGAAAACACGTACACGGTCAGGGTGACTCCCACCAGCACCACGAAAATGTTGAACACGCGCAGGACGGGGTTGTTGGAAGTGTCCACAATCTCCCCGTAGCCCACGCCCGCCAGGGTGATGATGGCCATGTACAGCGCTTGCAGGAAGGTGACCGAGGGGCCGCCCAGCAGACGGTATCCGGCCACGCTGACCGCGATCACGATCAGCAGCACGGCAGCCGCCTGGTACAGCCTTCGCCGGAAGTCCATTGTTCGCTCTTGATTCTCTCTCGGGGGGCGGGAAAGTGACGCGAATTCTAGCATAGCCCCATTTGTGGGGCAGTGCGCGCTCCGGTAACAGGGGAGCGCAGGCTCCCCTGTTGCCGGAGTTGGTGCGCCCCCGCGCGGTGTATCATCGCCCCGGACTGGGATGAAAGAAGACGTCACCGCGTTCGTGCTGGCGGGCGGGGAGAGCACCCGCATGGGCCGGGAAAAGGCCACGCTGGAGTTCGGCGGGCGCACCCTGCTGGAGCGCGCCCTCCACCTGGCCCTGGGGGTGGCGGCCGAGGCCATCATCGTGGGTTCGCGCGGGGAGTTCGAGCGCTACGGCCGGATCC
>CBRAFF010000032.1:0-10048 GCA_967755155.1 uncultured bacterium | reverse complement strand
CTTCTGCGGCTCGAAGGGCCGGTAGGTCTCCAGACCCTTGTTCATGCCCATGAGGGTGATGCCGATGGCGAACACTGAAACCATCACGCCGACCAGCAGAGCCAACTGCTGCTTGCGGGGGGTGGCGCCGACCAGGAACCCGGTCTTCAGGTCCTGCGAGGTGTTGCCCGCATTGGCGGAGGCGATGCAGACCACCCCTCCGATGGAGATGGCGAGCGCGCCGAAGGCGGCGGCAGTCCAGCCCATCAGCAGGAAGGCGGCGCAGGTGGCCATCAGGGTGGCGATGGCCATGCCGGAGATAGGATTGGAGGAGGTTCCGATCAGGCCGGTGATGCGCGAGGAGACGGTGACGAAGAGAAAGCCGAAGAACACCACCAGGATGGCCGCGGCCAGATTAGCGTACCAGGTGGTGGCGGCTCCGGGGACGGGCATGAAGGTGAGCATGCCCCACATCATGACCATGACGGCGCCGGCGCCGACCAGCACCCACTTCATGGAGAGGTCGTCATCGGTGCGCTTGCGTCCGATGGCGGCGGCGGCGCCCTTGGCGAGGTCGGCGGCGCCGGCGCGCAGCGCGCCCACGATGGTGGGCACGGTCTTGAGCAGGGTGATGAGGCCGGCGGCGGCTACCGCGCCCGCGCCCATGGGACGGATGTAGAAGCGCCAGAGCTCGTCGGGCGCCATGTCGGCGATGAGCTTGGGACCGGGATAGAGCGGGGCGGCCAGGTTTCCGCCGAAGAACTTGATGGCGGGCATCACCACCAGCCAGGCGAAGACGCCACCCGCGAAGATGACTCCGGCGATGCGCGGCCCGATGATGTAGCCCACGCCCAAGTACTCGGCGGTGGCGTTGGCGCGGAGCGAGGCGCCGGAGAACCAGCCCTGGGTGATGGCCTTGCCCGTCTTGGCGTCGGCCAGAAAGCCGAAGTTATAGGTGGGCGTGGAGGGCCAGGCGGCAAACATGTTCTCGTTCTGAAAGAAGGTATAGAGCGAGCCCAGGCCGAGTCCTAAGAAGACGCGGCTGGCGAAGGAGCCGCCCTTGTCGCCGGCGATGAGTACGTCAGCGCAGGCCGTGCCCTCAGGGTAGAGCAGGTTGCCGTGCTCCTTGACGATGAGCTGGCGGCGCAGTGGGATCATGAAGAAGACGCCCAGCCATCCCCCGATCAGCGTCAGCAGGAAGATGCGCGAGTACTCCAGCGGGAATCCCAGGAAGATGAGGGCGGGCAGGGTGAAGATGACGCCGCCGGCGATGGATTCCCCGGCCGAGCCGGTGGTCTGGACGATGTTGTTCTCCAGGATGGTTGACTTGCCGAAGGCGCGCAGGATGCTGATGGAGAGCACGGCGATGGGGATGGAGGCGGCGACGGTGAGTCCCGCCCGCAGGCCCACGTATACGGTGACCGCGCCGAACAGGAGCCCGAACAGAGCGCCCAGGACGACGGCGCGGGCGGTGAACTCCGCGCGAGTGTCCTCGGCAGGAACGAAGGGTTGGAAGTTCTCCGAACCGTTTTCAGCCACGAAGCCTCCAGGGAAGGGCGCTAAACGGCGCAAGTTAGCATGGGGAAATGCAAAATGCAAAAGGCAAAATGCAAACCCCAGATTCCTCGACTCGGGGTTCCCGCGCTGAAGAAGGCGCGCGGGAGCCCCTCCCTCGCTCAAGATGACAGCTTAAGGCAAAGGGTTGGATACAAGGGTCGGATTGCACCGTTTGCGGGCAGGCCGGTATACTGAAATCCTCTGTCCCGCCGGCGTTCCCGCCCGGGGACGCAGGATCCGGGGCAGGCGGGAGGACCGTCTTCAGCAGTAGCAGCGCAACTCGAGCCGGGTTCCACGACGTTTCGCGACGTAGTCCACTGGTTTCGCTCTTCGAGGTGGCGGCCGAAAGCCTGTTCGCCACCCTCTTCCCATCCGACTGCCGACTGTGCGGCGCTGCGCTGACCGAAGTCTCGCGGCTGCCGGTGTGCGCGGCGTGCATTGGAAGCATCCACCGCATCGAAGCCAAGACCTGCGCGGTCTGCGGCGAGCTGGTTCCGAGCGCGGACGCCGGCCGGGCCGGCGAAGTGGAAGTCCGCTGCGGAGTGTGCCAGCGCGCGCGCCTGCCCTTCGCCAAGGCCGTGGCCTACGGAAGCTATGACGGGGCGCTGCGCGGGCTGATCCATCTGCTGAAGTACGACCGGGTGCGGCCTGCCGGCGACCTGCTGGGGCGCATGCTGGCGGAAGCCGTGGCGGACCTGAAGTTCGCGTCCGGCGAGAAAGCGCCGCTGGTGGTCCCGGTACCGCTCTGGGCAGGGCGGGAGCGGCAGCGCGGATTCAACCAGGCGGAAGAGATAGCGCGGGCGGCGATGAAGTACTGGAAGGGGCGCACGCTGGAGCTGAACCCGAGGGCGCTCAAGCGCACACGGGAGACGCAGTCGCAGACCGGGCTGACGCGGCATCAGCGGCGCGCTAATCTGCGCGGGGCGTTTGTCGCCCTCCGGCCGGAGGAGATTGCCGGGCGCGAGATCATCCTGGTGGACGACGTTTACACCACGGGCACGACCGCCTCCGAGTGCGCGCGGGTGTTGCGCCGGGCGGGCGCGGCCGAGGTTTACGTGGCGACGGCGGCGCGCGTGCTCAAGGGCGAGCCAGTGGCGGCAGAAGAGTTTGAGGCAGCGACCAGGGCAGAGGCATGAGCGGCCAGGCACACAATCCGAAGGCAGGGGCAAAGCCCAACGGCGGCGGCGGAAACGGCCACGGCGGGAACGGCTTCAGTCCCATGCACACGCCCGTGCTGGTGCTGAACGCCAGCTACGAGCCCATCAACATCTGCGCGGCGCGGCGCGCGGTGGTGCTGGTGCTGAAGGGCGTGGCCATGACCGAGGAGGAGAACGGGCACTCGCTGCACGCGGCGCGCTTCACCATGCGCCTGCCGTCGGTGATCCGGCTGCTGGAGTACCGGCGCATCCCGCACCAGACGCGCGCCCTCTCCCGCAAGAACATCCTGCTGCGCGACCGCAACACCTGCCAGTACTGCGGCAACGTGCATCCCTCCGGCGAGCTGACGCTCGACCACGTGGTGCCGCGCTCCCGCGGCGGCCTTTCCGCTTGGGAGAACCTGGTGGCTTGCTGCCATCCCTGCAACCGCCAGAAGGGCAACCAACTGTCGCATGAAGCGGGCATGCGACTGCTGCGCGAGCCCCGCGCCTTCACCCTGCACACCAGCCGCCACATCATGCGCATGATCGGGCGCTCGGACGCCAAGTGGCGGAAGTATCTCTTCTATTGAGTCATTGAGTCATCGGGTCATTGAATCATTGAAGATCGGCAAGGGGTCACAGCTTTTCAATGACCCGATGAATCAATGATTCACTGACTCAATGATTCAATGACTCAATCTACTTCGGCGGTTCCTGCTTGGGGTCCTTCTTGTCCGGCTCGGCCTTCTGGACCTCCTGCCCTTCGTAGGTAACGCGGGTCTTGGTGCCGAAGCGCTTGTAGCCGGTGTACTTCACGATGATGCGGATGCGGACGTCGCCGTTCTTGAAGTGCAGCGTGTCGTCGGCGCGGGTGTAGGTGGGGAACCAGTAGCGGCCGTCGATCTGCTCGCGATAGGTGACGAACTTTGGGAAGAGGTTCTCCTGTCCCTTGCGGTAGTCGGGGACGTTCTTGCCGGAGGTCTTCACGATCTGGAAATCCAGGTCGTCCACCCAGATGCGGCCTTCGAAGTAGCGGCGGTTCTTCTCGATGGTCCTGGGGGCGACGTCGAAGACGTAGGTGTGCAGGTCGTCCTGCTGCTGCTGGCCGACGTAAAGGATGTTGTAGTCGGCGATCTCGTCGGAGGTGAGGACGAAGGGCAGGCGCTTCTCCAGGTCGTCGAAGTCCTCCTTGGTCATGCCCAGGCGGGTGAGCGAGGGCTGGGGCGCGAAGACCACGTTCTCCATGCGCTTTCCCTTGTCGTCGAAGAGGATGTCCACCACCTGGCGCAGCTCACCATCCACCCGGCTGCCGTCGAGCGTCTGCACGGTGAAGTCCTGGCGATAGGTGTAATTGTCGCGGGCAATCTTGAAGTCCCTTTCCCGGGCGGCGAACTTCTGGATGATCTGGTCCGGGGTGATGCTCCTGGGCGGGGAGGGGTCGAGCGGGCCCTCTTGGGCCGTAAGGCCGGCGGCCAGCAGCAGGCAGGCGGTGAGCAGGAGGGTCAGAAGGCGGCGGGTAGGCATGGCAACCATTTTAGATGCTAAAGGGGGGAGTGGGTTGTAGACTGGCGTGCTTTTCTGGAGGTGACCATGTTCCGCCGTATTGCAATCGTTCTTGTTGTACTTTTTGTCGGCGCCGCGGGCCTTTCCGCACAGAAGCGCCCCTTCACCTTCGAAGACATGATGGCGCTCAAGCGCGTAGGGGAGCCCGCGCCTTCGCCGGACGGCAAGTGGGTGGCGTTCACCGCGGTGGACGTGAACCTGGAAGCCGACACGCGCACGCCGCACATCTGGATGGTGCCTATCAGGGGCGGCGAGGCGCGGCAGGTCACCCAGGGCAAGGGAGAGCAGCGCCCGCGGTGGTCGCCGGACGGCAAGCACTTCCTCTACATCATGGACGGGCAGGTGCACGTCCTCGACTTCGACGCCGCGAGCGGCAAGGTCTCCGGCGGGCGGCAGGTCACCAAGCTTTCCACCGGGGCGGATGGCGCGCTGTGGTCGCCGGACGGGAAGAACATCCTGTTCGTGTCGGAGGTCTATCCCGACTGTCCGGACGATGCCTGCAACCAGAAGCGCGACCAGGAGAAGGAGAAGTCCAAGGTCAAGGCGCTCGTGTTCACGCGCCTGCTCTACCGGCACTGGAACCGATACTGGGATGGCAAGCGCAGCCATCTGTTCGTGGCGCCGGCGGAAGGCGGCAAGGCGCTCGACTTGACGCCCGGTGACTGGGACGCTCCTCCGTTCTCCCTCGGCGGGCCGGATGGCTACGCCTTCTCGCCGGACGGGCAGGAAGTTTGCTTCGTCTCGAATCACGACCCGGTCGGGGCCACCAGCACCAACAACGACCTGTTCATTGTCCCGGTGACCGGGGGCGAGGCCAAGAACATCACCTCCTCCAACAAGGCTTCGGACTCCGGCCCGCAGTATTCGCCTGACGGAACGGAGATCGCCTACCTGGCGCAGGCGCGCCCGGGATATGAGAGCGACCGCTTCCGCTTGACGATCTATGAACGGGCGACGGGGAAGATCAACAACCTGACGGAGAAGTTCGACGGGTGGGTGGGGACATTCGCCTGGGCGCCGGACTCCGACGGCCTGGCGTTCGTGGCCGAGGACAAAGGAGAGCAGCCCATCTATTCGGTGAACCGTGAGGGGATCAAGGAGGTGATCCGCGGCCACTTTGACGACCTGACCTTCACGCACAATTCCGGGATCATTGCCACCCGGATGTCGGTGGAAGCGCCGAATGAGATCTACCAAGTGGCGTGCGGGCACGGCAAGTGCGGCGCGGTCGCGCTCACTCACATGAACGACGCCATCTTCGCGCAGGTGCGCACTTCGCCGCTCGAGCCTTTCTGGTTCACCGGAGCGGAGAACAAGAAGGTGCAGGGATTCATCGTCCGGCCGCCGAACGTCGATGCCAAGTCGAAGTATCCGGTGAAGTTCCTGATCCACGGCGGACCGCAAGGGGCGTGGGGGGATTCCTGGAGCTACCGCTGGAATGCGCAGTTGTTCGCCGCCTCGGGCTACGTGGTGGTGATGATCAACCCGCGAGGCTCGACCGGCTACGGGCAAAAGTTCATCGACGACATCAATGGCGACTGGGGCGGGCGCGTGTACCAGGACCTGATGCTGGGCCTCAACTACGCCGAGCGCAAGTATCCCTTCATCGACAAGACGCGGGAGTGCGCGCTGGGAGCGAGCTATGGCGGCTACATGGTCAACTGGGTCGCCGGGCACACCACGCGCTTCCAGTGCCTGGTGTCGCACGACGGCATGTTCAACACCGAGTCGGCCTGGGGCTCGACCGAGGAGCTATGGTTCAACGAGTGGGAATTCCGCGGGACGCCGTGGACGAACCGGCCGATGTATCTGAAGTGGTCGCCGCACCGCTTCGCCGCCCGCTTCAAGACGCCCACGCTGGTCATCCATGGGCAGCGCGACTACCGCCTGGACGTCTCCGAGGGCTTGCAGTTTTTCACCACCCTGCAGCGCATGCAGGTGCCGTCGAAGATGCTGTACTTCCCCGACGAGGGCCACTGGGTGCTGAAGCCGCAGAACTCGCGGTTGTGGTACAAGACGGTCAACGAGTGGGTGGATCAGCATCTGAAGAAATGATGGCTGGAACGAGGAGGTGAGACTCTCATGGGCCAGGGGAAAAAGACCACATGGATCGGGCTGGCTGTGGCGGCCGCCGGGCTGATCGCGGCTGGAGTGCTGTTTGGTCCGCGCCTCTATGAGCGCTTCTTCGCTAGGAATACGCCGCTCGGCGCGGTCGCCCGGTTGGAGAACATCGGGTCTGCCGGTGCGGGCCCGGGCGAACGGTTGTGGGCCGTACACTTCAAGCCCAAGCCGGGCCCGGACGAGGCCAAGGGGAAAGTGGAAGTGTTCAGCGAATCGTCCATCGATCTGGGCCAGCCGGCGTTTCCACGGTTTGGTCCCACCGCTGGCAAAAGCGACCCCATGCGAGAGGCCTACATCGTGGACGAAGCGGGAGAAAAACACCCCGCGCGGCAAGCGCAAGGGAAGCTTCTGACTCAAGAGGTGCCCGGGCACGAGGGTTCGGCGGTCCTACACTTCCGGCTGGAGAGGCTGATCTTCTCCCTGCCGCAGGAGAGACAGCCCCGCTTCCTGCAAGTCAGTGACACTCCGGCGGTACGGCTGCCGGGCGCGAGCTAGGCCTTTCGCGAAAGAGACGTAGCCAGCGACGGCTCTACCAGTTTCTGGCGATGATTGGCGGCGGAGAGGTGGGCGCCGGCCAGCAGCAGCAATCCTGACAGGAAAGCCCAGATCATCAGGGTGACGGAGACGGCGAAGGGGCCGTAGACCTCGCGGAAGCTCAGCCAGGGCAGGCTCCAGATGTAGAGATACTTGGCCGCCTCCCAGAGCAGTCCGACCACCGCCGCGGCGGGCAGCACGGCGCCGGCGCGGATCTTGCCGTTGGGCAGCAGCCAGTAGATGAGGAAAAAGATGGCGATGCTGGCGGCCACGGCAAATACCTTCATGATGACGAAGGCCGCGGCGCGGAAGCCGGGGCCGCCTCCTCCTCCCATCCAGGTTTGCACCAGCAGTTGATTCCCGGCGGTGAGAGCGACCGAGGCCAGCGCCAGCAGGCCGGAGGCGAAGGCCAATCCGAAGGAGACCAGCAGGTTGCCCAGGTAGGAGCGGTCGCGGGTGATCCCCCAGACGCGGTTGAGCGCGACCTCCAGCGGCAGGAAGACGCCGGTGGAGGTCACCAGCAGGATGAGCACGGAGGCGATCTGGGCGCGGCGGCGGGCGTCGACCAGCAGGTTGAGGTTGCGGATGACGAAGTCCTGGCTGACGGGCAGGTAGTCGCGCAGCACCTGCAACACCACGTCGTACATGGCCTGCGAGTGCAGGACGTGCTTGCTGATGGTGAGCAGCACCAGGACGAAGGGGAAAAAGGAGAGGATGGCGAGGGCGGCGACCGAGAAGGCGTAGGTGCGCACGTCGGCGCCCAACAGATAGCGGGCGGTGGGCCAGACGTTCTGGTGCAGGGCGCGGGCGGACTGGGAGGCAGCGGGCATGACCGTGCGTAGGGTAGCAGATGGAAAAAGGAAAAATTAAGAAGGAAAAAGGCGCTTGCCAAAGCGCAGGCCCATGCATATTATCCCCCTTCCGCCTGGAGAGGATTCGAGGGCGGAAAGTCCAGCGGGACAGGAATCGGAACCAGCTTCATGGTTTTGGCAGTTCATCCGCAGGCAGGAGCAGCGAGGTTGCAGGGCTGAAGTCCGCCATGAGCGGACGAAGGGCCCGGCAGCCTCTTGTTTTTGCAAACGTCAACCATCCACCCAGCCGAGACGAAAGGAGTTTTTTCAAGTGAGAGAGAAGGGAACAGTGAAGTGGTTCAACGGGGCCAAAGGATACGGCTTCATCCAACGCTCCACGGGCGAAGACGTGTTCGTGCATTTTTCGGCCATCCAGGAGAACGGATACCGGACACTGAACGAAGGCGAGACCGTGGAATTCGACCTGTTGAAGGGTCCCAAGGGCTTCCAGGCGGGGAACGTCGTCCGGGCCTAGCTGTCCCCGCTGTAGAGATTCAGGCCCCTCTCCGCTTTGGGCGGAGAGGGGCCATCTGTTTTTCCTAGTCGAGTTCGAGGGAGACCAGGTCGCCCTGGCCGGGGCCGCCCTCGCGGTAGTTCACCGCCACGCCGCGGTTGCGCCATGCGCAGGAGAAGGCGTCGGCGCCCACCAGCACCAGGGTGCGCGAGTCGCGGGCGCGCAACTTCCACGCCGTTTTCCCGGCGAGCACGGTGAGGACGGCGGCCGGAGCCTGGGAGCAATCCACCTGCAGCAGCTTGCCCTTGAGGAACTTGATGGGGCGGTTGTCGGGCGGAGGCGCCGGTTCTTCGGGGACCGCGGGCGGAGCGGGCGCGGGAGTGCGACGGCGCCACTGGGGGTCGTCGTACTGGGACCAGTCGGTCGCGCGCTCTCGGCGCACGATCATGGCCGGAGGGTTGGACCGCATCCTGGGGATGCGCTCCAGGTTCTGGGCGGCCAGGGCGGCCAGGCCGGGGTCGGCGCTGGTCTTGAGGCGCTCGAACAGGGCCAGGGCGTCGTCCCACTTCTGCGCCATCATCGAGTACTGCGCCAGGTTGAGCAGGTAGAGGTCGTTGCGCGGGCTGAGGCGCACCGCCTGGGTGGCTGCCGCGAGGGCGGCGTTCATGTCGCCTTCGGCTGCATTGGCGGCGGCCAGCAGGTTGTAGGCGTCGGCAAACTCGGGAGCGAGCGAGATGGCCGTCTCCGCCTCCTTCTTCATGGCCCAGGGGTCGTCCAGGCGGCCGGTCAGGTTCATTAGCAGGGCGTTGTAGTAGTGGACGCGGGCGTCGCTGGGGTCGAGCTCGGCGGCGCGGCGGAAGTGCTCGGCCGCGGGCTCGAACTGCCGCTTGCGCAAGTAGGCGTATCCCAGCCCACGGTGGGCAGCGGCGTGGTTGGGGTCCAGTTGCAGCACCGCTTCGAACTCCTGCACCGCCTGCTCGGCGTAGTGGGGAGAGTGCAGGTGCAGGTCGGCGAGGATGGCTTTGATGTCGGCGTCGTCCAGCCGGGTGACGCTGTAGCCGGAGTCGTCGATGCCCGCGGGGGCCTCGAAGGTGTGGGAGACCAGGCGGCTGGAGCGCGCGTAGTCGGAGAGCTGGCGGTCGAACTGCTTGGGTTCCAGGCCGAAGGCCCGCGGGATGGCTTCCGCGATGGGCACGCGCTGGTTCTGCACCAGGTCGAAGTAGGCGCCCGTCTCCTTGAGCTTGCCGGTGTCGAACAGGTAATGCACCACCAGCCAGGACTGGGCGTAGAAGAGCGTGCGGCGGTCGCCACTCTCGTTGTAGGTGGAGGAATCGTGGGTGACGGCGAACAGCGCGGTCAGGGGCTGGAGGCTCGTTTCGAGCAGAAGCGGGGCGGAGGGAGGCGCACGGCCGATCTCGACTTCCTTGTTGCGGATCTCGATGGTGGAGTAGTACTCGGCGAAGCCTTCGTTGAACCAAGCCTGGGTGCGGGGATAGTTGCCGTCGAGCAACAAGTGGGCGTACTCGTGGAAGACGGTGCGGAAGCCCTCATTGGCGGAGAGGTTCACGGCGATGAAGCTGCGGTCCTCGGCCCGCTGGTAGAAGCCGGCTAGCTCCACCGGCTTGCCCTTCCACAGGGGGACGTAGCGGCGCAGGCCTCCGCCGCTCTTGAAGGCGATGATCTGCAAGGGGCCCGGGATGTTGACCTTGTTGCGCAGGATAAGGGTGCCGAAGACGGCGCGCATCTGCTCGAAGCGCAGGGCCACTTCGCGCCCGCGGCGCTCGCCCGCGTCGGTGACCACGGAGAAATGCGGGGAGCGGACCTCCACCCATGGGTCGACGGCGAGGGCG
>CBRAFF010000031.1:0-10239 GCA_967755155.1 uncultured bacterium | reverse complement strand
GCGCCGGGATGAGCGCGGTGGTGGTGGTGGCCACCGCCACCGACAAGTCGGTGGGCCAGATGACGTTCCGGGTCACTCGCCCCGAGGTGCGGGTGCTGGAACCGGGCGCGGGCTCGGAGACCAGCGACGCCGCCGTGCGGGTGCGCGGCCTGGCCGTAGGTTTTTCCGACGTGGACCGGGTGGACGTGGGCGGCCAATCCGCCAACCTGCGCCGCCGCGATGACGGCTCGGTGGAGTTCGAGGCCGTCAGTGTTCCGCTCACACTCGGTCCCAACGCAGTACAGGGCTACGTGCTCACCCGCAGCGGCGTGCGCCAGAGCTTTCGGGTCGACCTCAAGCGCCTGCCGCCTCCCGGGCCTCCGGCCTTGACCCTGGCCGAACTGGAAAAGGCGCTCGCTGACCTGCCCCGGAAGCGCGTGGCGACCATGATCGCCGAGTTTGGCGTGGACTTCGAGCTGAGCGAAGAGGCGGAGAAGCGCCTGCGCGCCGCCGGCGCCGATAGCGACCTGTTGCTGGCCATCGCCAAGGCGAAGAAGTAACGGTCGTTGTTGGTCGTTGGCTGTTGGTCGTTGGCTGTTCGCTTTCGGTCCGCTCGCAACTCGGGACTCGCCGCTCATTTTTCCCTTTGTCCTTTTCCCTTTGCCCTTTTCCCTTTGCCCTCTTTAGACTCTGTGGCGCAATGGCTCGCAGGTTACAGCTCGCCCTTCTTGCCGTACTGGCTCTCGCTCTCTCTCCGGGCACGTGCCGAGCCCAAGCCGCCGACCCCGCCGCGGCGGTCCTGCTCGCCAAAATCATGGAAGCCTCTGGAGGAGAAGCCAGCGTCAAATCACTTCGCGGTTGGCGATACACGGCCGCGCAGACGCACCGTGACTCGACCGGGGAACACCTCTACCAAGGAGACTTTATCGTGCTCCTTCCCGACCGGGTCCACCTTGAGCTTCGAACTCCCCAGGGGACCGTTACGGCCGTTTATTCCCCCTCAGAGGCCTTCTGGAGTTCCGGCGCCCAGAGCGGTGATTTCCCTGCTCATACGCATCAGAGCTTCCTGCAAGATCTCAGGACCAACCTCTCCAACGTCGTGCAACACGCCTCCGAACCCGGGTATTCCTTCCGCATCCTGGGTTCCGAGGTGGTTGGCGGCGTTCCGGCCACCATCCTGGAGGTCAGCGTGCCGGGAGCACAGGCGCGCTGGTACGTGGACCCGTCCAGCGGCCGCGTGCTGCGAACTTCACAGTCCGTGACCGCCGCAACCGGTACCGCCGCGCGCACCCGGGAGTATTCGGACTGGCGGTGGGTGGAGGGCGTCGCCGTGCCCTTCCGGCACGCGTACGTGGAGAAGGGCTCCGACGCGGCCTCCAGCTTCGAGGGAAGCATCCAGGTCCTGAGCATCCAGCTCAACCCGCCGGCCGACCAACGCCTGTTCGCGCGGCCGCCGCTCGCGCTCTCCTCACTAGCTTTCACTCCCAGCGTCGTCAGCTTCACTCCGCCCGCGCCGCCGCCACCCAAGAAAGCGACCTTGCGGATCTTCGCGCAGCCCGGCCGCGCCCAGGTCTATCTTGACGACGAACCCCGAGGCACCGCCAGCGAAGAAGGCCGGCTGGTGCTGCGGGACCTTGCCCCCGGCGCCTACCGCCTGCGGCTGACCCTGGCGGAGTACAAGGACTGGCACCAGACCCTCACCCTCAACCCCGGCGACGAAGTGACCGTGGAAGCGCACCTCGTCCCGCGCGGCCCGGCGCCCTTCACTTCCCAGGACATCGTGGACCTGCTCGAGGGTGGGGTCTCGGCCAAGCGCGCCGCCACGCTGGTCACGCAACAGGGCGTGGACTTCACCCTCACCAACGAGCTCGAAGAGCGCCTGCGCGCTGCCGGCGCCGACAGCGACCTGCTGCTTGCCATCGCCAAGGCGAAGAAGTAACAGGTCGTTGGCTGTTGGTCGTTGGCTGTTGGTCGTTGGTCAATTGCTGGCGGCCGGCAACTGCTGCTCGGGGCTTGCCATCGCCAAAGCGAAGAAGTAACGTAGGCGCGCTTCCTGAAGGTGCCGGATGTCTCGCACCCTCCAAGCCGCCTCTCTGGCCGTATTGCTCGCAGTCGCACTGCCGGCACGCGCCCAGCAGAACACGCTCAGAATCACTACCCAACCCGGCAGTGCGCAGGTTTACCTGGACGACGCGCCCAAGGGCACCACCAGCCCGGACGAGGGTAAGTTGGTGCTCGAGAACCTGCCCGCCGGCAGCCACAAGCTGCGCATCGGGCTCTCCGGATACCGCGACTGGCTCCAGAGCGTCACCTTCACCGCTGGCAGCACGCTCTACATTGACGCCAAGCTGACAGTCGCCGGGCCGCTCCCATTGACCTCGCAGGATGTTGTGGACTTGCTCAAGGGCGGCGTCTCCGCCAAGCGTACCGCCGACTTGGTGAAAGAGCGCGGCGTGGACTTCACGCTCACGGAAGCGATCGAACAGGAAATCCGCGCCGCCGGCGGCGACGCGGACCTGCTGCTCGCCCTCACCAAAGCCAAGGCACCTCCGCCACCGTCCCCTCCGCCTGCCGTGCCGCCGACCATCACGCTGCTCGAACCCGCGGGTGCGGAAAACGGGAAAGAAATCCAGGTGACCGGCGCCACGCTGCGCGTGCGTGGCACGGCCTCCCATCCCGGCGGCATCGCCTCTGTCTCCGTCAATGGCCAGCGCGCGCCCGCGAGGACCTTGAGCCCAGAAAGCGTGGAATTTGACATGGGCGATTTGCCGGCTGGCTTTGGCTCGACGGACTTTGTGATCCTCGCGGCGGCGGTGGACCACTCGGAACTCCATCTCAAGCTCAAGGTTGCACGAGCCAAGCCCGCCCCTCCGATCGAGTCCGAGCGGTCAGCAGGCCCGCCGCCGCTCACCCTAGAAGAGGTGGTGACGGCGTTGCGCAACGACCTGCCCAAGGACCGCATCGCCGCCCTCGCCAATCAGTACGGCATAGACTTTGAGGTCACCTACTCCGTGGATCAGCGTCTGCGCGCCGTCGGTGCGGACTCTTCTCTGCTGCTCGCTCTGGTGAAGGCGTACAAAGGGCCGACTAACGTCGGTTCCGACGGGCAGACATCAGAGCGCCGCCCCGAAGTTCGAATCCTCGAACCCGCCCCTGGCAGCCAAACTGTCAAGTCTTCTGTAAGAGTACGGGGCGTAGTTACCCGCTTTCCCGAGGCCGACAGCGTCGAAGTCGCGGGCATTCGCGCCACTCTGCGTCGACACGAGGACGGTAGCATTGAGTTCGAGGCTGAGAATGTCCCTCTCAGCATGGGCTTCAACAACCTGAAGGGGTTCGTAACCTCAGACAGCGGACTGCGGGAGTCGTTCACATTGGAAGTTACGCGGCTACCCCTCCTCAGGTGACCGAGCAAGTCGCCTCCCATACCGATTGTCCCTTTTTGCTTTTTCCTTTTTACTTTTTCCGTTAGCCTTCCCTCGTGCCTCTCGTCGAAGTCCGCGACCTGGTGAAGGTCTTCCCCCTGGGCGAATCCGTCTTTGGCGGAGGCGCCGAGCGCCACGTGCGCGCGGTGGATGGCGTCTCGCTGGAGATCGAGGCGGGGGAGACGCTGGGACTGGTGGGCGAATCCGGCTCGGGCAAGAGCACGCTGGGACGGCTGATACTGCGGTTGGTCGAACCCACCTCGGGCAGCGTGCGCTTCGACGGCGCGGACGTGCTGGCCGCCCGCGGCCGCGCGCTGCGGCGCCTGCGCCGCGACATGCAGATCGTCTTCCAGGACCCCTTCGCCTCGCTCAACCCGCGCATGACGGTGGAGGCGACGATCACCGAGCCTCTGACCATCCACCGCGGAGCGTTGCAAAGGAACGGGGGCGAGGGCGGGACGCCCTCGCCACAGCCCCGACTCGTCGGGGCGCTACCGAAGCGGCACCGGGAGCGCGCTGCCGAGCTGCTGCGCGCCGTCGGCCTGGATGGATCGGCGCTGGCGCGCTATCCCCACGAGTTCTCCGGCGGGCAGCGCCAGAGGATCGCCATCGCCCGCGCCCTGGCGCTCCAGCCCAGGTTCCTGGTGGCCGACGAGCCGGTGTCATCGCTCGACGTCAGCGTGGGGGCGCAGATCGTCAATCTGCTGGCCCGGTTGCAGCGCGAGTTCGGACTCACCCTGCTTTTCATCTCCCATTCCCTGCCCGTGGTGCGCTACCTGGCCACCCGCATCGCGGTGATGCACGCCGGACGCATCGTCGAGGCGGGACCCGCCGAGCGTTTGACCTCCGCCCCCGAGCATCCCTACACCCAGTCGCTGCTTGCGGCGACGCCGGAGATCGCCTTGGATGGCCGGGGCTGAAGCCCATTGGAGAACCCGCATCCAAGCGGGGTCGCTTCGCGATTCAGGGCTAAGGCCCTGACCTACCGAGCCCCGCTCTTCCACCGAAACACCGGGAGCGCGGCCTCTGCAGGTTGCCCCACATTCCACCGTTGTCGGCTTGTTGTTTCGGGATTACAATCCCGCCGAAACAACTCCATCCCCCAGGAGGCTTCGATGAGCACCGCTCCCGCCGCCGCACCCGCCGCTCCCGCCCCGGATTCCGGACAACCCGGCCTCTCGCAGGCCGCGCGCATCGTGAACACATTCATCGCGCCTTCCAGCACCTTCACCGACATCAAGCGCAGCGCCAGTTGGTGGGCCCCCTTCCTGCTGATGGCGGCGTTTTCCTACGGCTTCGTGGCCGTGGTGGCCAAGAAGGTGGGATGGGAGCAGGTGACGCAGAACCAGATCCGGCTGAACCCCAAGGCGGCCGAGCAGATCGACAAGCTCCCTGCGGAACAGCGCGAGCAGCAGTTGCGCATCCAGACCGCCGTCACCAAGGGCATCTCCTACGGCTTCCCGGTGCTCAACCTGATCATCCTGGTCATCATCGCCGCAGTGATGATGGCGACGCTCAACTTCGGCGCCGGAGCCGAGATCCCCTTCAAGCAGGCGCTGGCAGTGGTGGTCTATTCCAATCTGCCCGGCGTGGTCAAAGCCACGCTGGCCATGGTGTCGCTGCTGGCGGGGGCCGATCCCGAAGGCTTTACCTTTCAGAATCCCGTGGCCACCAACCTGGGATACTTTGTGAGCCCGGCGGATTCCGCCGCCCTCTACAGCGCGGCTTCCGCCGTGGACATCATCACCATCTGGGTGCTGGTGCTGGCGGGGATCGGTTTCTCCCGCATCAGCAAGCTGAAGATGGCCACCACCATGTCCGTGGCCTTCGGCTGGTACATCCTGATGACGCTGATCGGCGTGGGGTTCGCGGCGGCTTTCTCCTAGAGTCCGCGGGAACGGGCCGGTCGCACCGCCCCAGCCGCCATTGAGCCCTGAAAAACCCCCGCTGGGGCGGCTGCGCTTCCTTCCGCCCGCCGTCCCTGTGGTCTAATAAGACGTTTGTATTCCTATGCCTAGCAGGGCTTTACAGCTCAAGCGCTTCCGCCTGGCCCAGCATCGCCGCCTCCGCGAGTGGGCGATGATCTTCCACGGCCTGCTGTCGCGCGACCATCCCGTGCTGGCGCACATCATCCCCATCCGGCGCTGCAACCTTGCCTGCGCCTACTGCAACGAGTACGACGACCACTCCAAGCCGGTGCCGCTCGAGACCGTCTACCGCCGCCTGGAGAAGCTGGCGGAACTCGGCACCAGCATCATCTGCGTCTCCGGCGGCGAGCCGCTGCTGCACCCGGAGCTCGACCAGATACTGGCGCGCATCCGCAGCCTGGGTTCCCTCTGCGGCCTCATCACCAACGGGTATCTGTTGACCAAGGAGCGCATCGAGGCCCTGAACCGCGCCGGGCTGCAGCACTTGCAGATCTCCATCGACAACGTGATGCCCGACGAGGTCTCGAAGAAGAGCCTGAAGGTGCTGGACAAGAAGCTCGAGCTCTTGGCCGAGTACGCCGAGTTCCACGTGAACATCAACTCGGTGGTGGGCGGCGGCATCCACAACCCGCAGGACGCGCTGGTGGTGGCCAACCGCGCCCTGGAGCTGGGCCTGACCTCGACCGTGGGCATCATCCACGACCACGACGGGCAACTGGAGCCGCTGGGCGAGGTGGAGCGCGACATCTTCGTGAAGATCCGCAAGATGGGCAAGGCCAGCTACGCCCGCATCAATCACTTCCAGGAAAACCTGGCCATGGGCCAGACCAACACCTGGCGCTGCCGCGCCGGAGCGCGCTATCTCTACATCTGCGAGGACGGGCTGGTGCACTACTGCTCGCAGCAGCGCGGCTACCCCGCCAAACCGCTGGAGGAATACACGCTGGCCGACATCCGGCGCGAGTACCTGACCGAGAAATTCTGCGCGCCGCAGTGCACCGTGGCCTGCGTCCACCAGGTGTCGTACCTGGACTTCTTCCGCGCCCCGCAGCACAAGGCTCCGCCGGTCGGCGCCGGCGCCGCCCCGCTGGTTCAGATCAAGTAGTTGCAGGAAGACGCGGGCGGGTCGCCCGCGCCTACGAGAATCGTTTTGCCGATGAATCTGTAGGCACGGGCGACTCGCCCGTGCTCACTTCCGCGGCGCTTGGCCCTGCGCCGCCTTGGCCGCCGCCTCCACTCCCGCCAGCATGCGGTCGAGCTCCACTCGGTCGAAGAAGCGCCCGTTGAGCACCACCCCGCTGATCTTGCGGGTGTTGCGGATGTCCTGGAGCGGGTCGGCATCGAGCAGCACCAGGTCGGCGAGCTTGCCCTTCTCCACCGCGCCCAGGTCGCGCTCCCGGCCCAGGAACTTCGCCGGATTCAGGGTGGCGGCCTGCAGCGCCTCCGCCGGCCTGAGTCCGGCCTTCACCAGCAGCTCCAGCTCCTGATGCAGGCTGAAGCCGGAGATGTCGAAGCCGTCGAAGGAATCGGTGCCGGCCAAGAGGGGCACGCCGGCGCGGTGAAGCGTCCCGGCCAGGGCCAAAGACTTCTCCGCAATGCGCCGCGTGAGCGCGAAGGTCTCCGGCGGCACGGATTCCACGTAGCGCTTGCGCCCTGCCTCCCAGCGCTGCCGCGTGGCGGCGGGGACGTACTGCAAGGGCACGCCCTGTCCCAGGTCCTGCGGGCTCAGCGGCCGGAAGCTCTGCGACCAGATGAGCGTGGGCGCGACCCAGGTCCGGTTCCCCGCCAGCCGCGCCACGAGCGCGTTGGCCTTGGCGGGCTCATAGGAATCGAGCAGCTTGCTTTGCAGCGCGCGCGTTCGCGCGCGCAGGTCGTCCAACTTGGCGTCCGGCTTCTCGCCGGCCTGGTTCAGCGCCGCCAACTCCCGCCGCAGTTCGGCTTCCCTGGCGGAGCAGGCGAAAAGGATGCCGGCGTCCCCCGGCAGCGCCGGCGAAAGGTGCTCGAGGCTGCGCTGCCCGGCGTCCGAGACCTCGCCGGCGTTCATGGACTCGGGCACATGTCCGGCGAAGGGGATGCCCTGGCGCTTGGCTTCGTCGGCCACGGCGAGGTACGACTCGCGGGAGAGCTTGGCCTGCACCTTGATGAAGTCCACGCCGCGCGCCTTCAGCGAGCGCACCGCCGCGCGCGCCTCCGCGGCATTCGACACTGGCACCACCGACGCGCTCGCCTTCTGCGGCCCGTCTACGAACGGTCCCGGCGAGAGCAGAGTGAACCCCGCCAGCTTGCCGCCGGCGATTTCTTTTCGTAGCTGCTGGACCTGCTCCCAGTCGCCGCCCATGTCGCGCACGCCCACCACGCCGTGCGCCAGCAGCAGCGGCAGCAGGGTCTCCGACGCCAGCCGGGGCTCCGGCCGGAGCGTGAGGTGCACGTGCATGTCCCACAGCCCGGGAATCAGGTACTGCCCGGTGGCGTTCACCACCTGTACGTTGCGGTCGATCTGGATGAGGGCCTGCTTAGCGATGCCGGTGATGCGCTGGTCGCGGATGACCACCGTCATCCCCGGCCGGCTGGTGCCGTCGCGCACGTCCACCACCGTGACGTTGGTGAAGACCAGCCACTTGGGCTTGGGCTTCTGCTTGGCGTGCGCCGGGGACACCGCGACCAGCAGGACCAGCAATGCGGCGAGTGGGCCCAGCCTGCGCCTCATGCGCGCGCTCCCGCGGGGAGTCGCTGGAGGAACCCGTTCTTTTTCTCCTGGGGCAGGAACGACGCTTCGAAGGAATTCCGCGCCAGGCGCTCCAACTCCGCTTCGCGGAAGCCGAAGGCTTCCTGCGCCAGCTGGTACTCGCGCGCCAGCGACGTCCCGAACATGGCGGGGTCGTCGGAGGCGAGCGTGATTTTGAGGCCGCCGTCAAAATACCGCCGAAGCGGATGCTGCTCCAGCGACTTGCAGCAACCGGTGCGCAGGTTGCTGGTCACGCAGACCTCCACCGGGACTTGCTCTTTCACCAGCCGCGCCATCAATTCCTCGTCGTGCCAGGCGGTAAGGCCGTGGCCGATGCGCTCGGCGCCCAGGGCGTCCAGCGCGCCCAGGATGGAGGCCGGCCCGGCGCTCTCCCCGGCGTGCGCCGTGCGCCGCAGGCCGTGCTCGGCGGCGTAGGCATAGACCTTGCGGAACAACTCCGGCGCCGCCGCGGCCTCGTCGCCGCCGATGCCGAAGCCGATGACCGAGGCGCAGCCGCGCGCGCGCGCTGCCACCGCCTGCTCCGCCACCTTCTGCGCCGCCTCCGGCCCGAAGTGGCGCACCGCGTCGAACAGCCACAGCAATGACACGCCGAACTCGCGCTCGCCGCGCTCTCGCCCGCGTTCCATGCCCTGGAGCAGCTTGGAGAAATCCTGCCCGCGCCACAGGCACACGCCCGCGGAAACGTACACCTCGGCGTGCAGCACGTTCTCCGCGCGCAGCCGCTCCATCAGGCGGTAGGTGATGAGCTCGTAGTCCTCCGCCGTCTGCAGCCGCTCGGTGACCTCCTTGAAAGCCATGAGGAAGCCGCGAAAGTCGGAGTACTGGTAGAGCTGCTCCACCCGCGCCCGGTCGAGCGGGCTCGCATCGTGGCGCCGGCTCAGTTCGACCAGTGTCTCCGGCTCGACCGCGCCCTCCAGGTGCAGATGCAGCTCCGCCTTGGGCAGCGCAAGGATGTAAGCGCTGGGCGCGAGCTGCCCCGCGCTGATTTCCGTGGAAGCTGGTTGGGGTTTACTAGCCACTATCCACGAACCACTAGCCACTGCTCTTGGCAAACTCGCTGTGCCGCCGGCTGTAGAGGAAGTAGATGACCAGCCCGAGGCCCAGCCACGCGAAGAAGCGCAGCCAGTTCATGATGGGCAGCCCGGCCATCAGCAGCAGGCAAGTGACGATGGTGAGGATGGGCACCAGGGGCCCGCCGGGCGCGCGGAAACCGCGCTTCCGCTCGGGCTCGCGGTAGCGCAGGATGAGCACCCCAACCGCCACCAGGGTGAAGGCGAACAGCGTCCCGATGTTGGAGAGGTCGGCGAAGGTGCCGATGTCGAACAGCCCGGCGGGTATGCCGACCACGAAACCGGCGATCCAGGTGGAGGTGTCGGGGGTGCGGAAGCGCGGATGGACGTGGCTGAAGAAGCGCGGCAGCAGGCCGTCGCGCGACATGGCGAACCACACCCGCGCCTGTCCCAACTGAAAGACCAGCAGCGACGAGATCATCCCCAGCATGGCTCCGGAGAGCACGATGATGCGCACCCAGGGCTTGTCCAGCTTGCGCAGCAGGTTCACCACCGGGGCGGCGCTGTTGGTGGTGGAGCTGTTCCACAGTTCCACGCCGGTGTACACCACCACCACCGCAACATAGAGCACGGTGCAGACCAGCAGGGTGGCGATGATGCCGATGGGCACGTCGCGCTGCGGGTTCTTGGCCTCCTCGGCCGCGGTCGAGACCGAATCGAAGCCGATGTAGGTGAAGAAGATGATGGCGCCGCCCGTCAGCACGCCGCTCCACCCGTTAGGCATGAAGGGCTTGTAGTTCGAGGGATTGATGAGGTACGAGGTGAAGCTGACGAACACCAGGATGGCGACGATCTTCAGCAGGACCAGGACGTTGTTGGTCCGCGCCGACTCGCGGATGCCGCGCACCAGCACCACCGTCAGCAGCATCACCACCAGGAACGCCGGCAGGTTGAACCCGAAGTGCCACCCCGGCTCGAACTGCGAAGAGCCCGAGGGCAGGTAGGCGGGGAACATCCAGGCGTTGGGCGGGTGGATGCCGACGAAGTCGAGCAGGTTCACCAGGTGCTCGGAGAATCCGACGCTCACCGCCATGTTGGAGACCGCGTACTCCAGGATGAGGTCCCAGCCGATGATCCAGGCGATCAGCTCGCCC
>CBRAFF010000030.1:0-10265 GCA_967755155.1 uncultured bacterium | reverse complement strand
CGCCGCCGTGGCCACCGGCTTCGCGCTGGCCGTGGTCCATCCCCAGGCGGGCAACCTGGGCGGCGGAGGCTTCCTGCTCGTGCGCATGGCCTCGGGCGAGACCCACTTTCTGGACTATCGCGAGAAGGCGCCGGCCGCCGCCACGCGCGACATGTATCTGGACGCGCAGGGCAAGGTCATCGCGGACGCGAGCACGGTCGGCTATCGCGCCATCGCCGTCCCCGGCTCGGTGGCGGGACTGGCCTACGCGCAGAAGAAGTGGGGCAAGCTGCCGCTCGCGCGCGTGATGGCCCCGGCCATCCGGCTGGCGCGCCAGGGCTTCGCGCTCAGCTACGAGGACGCCCGCGCCTTCCGCAATCCCGATTACCCCCTGCACGAGTTTGCGGAATCGAAGCGGATATTCCAGCGCGACGGCAACTACTACCAGCCCGGCGACATCTTCCGCCAGCCGGAGCTGGCGCGGACGCTCCAGCGCATCGCCAAAGATCCCGACGGCTTCTACCGCGGCAAGCTGGCGCAGGAACTGGCCGCAGCCGTCCAGAAGGGCGGCGGCCTGATGACCGCGAAAGACCTGGCCGCCTATGAAGCCAAGGAACGCGAGCCGGTGCGCGGCAGCTACCGCGGATACGAGATCATCAGCGCCCCGCCGCCGTCCTCAGGCGGCATCGCGCTCATCGAGGCCCTGAACATCCTGGAGGGCTACGACCTGCGCCGCCTGGGCAGCCGTTCGGCGGATTCCCTGCACCTGACCGCCGAGGCCTTGCGCCGCGCCTTCTTCGACCGCGCCGAGCTCCTGGGCGACCCGGATTTCGCCGCCATCCCGGCGGCGCAGTTGATGGACAAGAAGTACGCCGCGGCCTGGCGGGAGTCGCTCGACCCGGCGCACGCCTCGGCCAGCGCTGAGCTGCACCGCCCGGCCTTTTCCGAGCTGGACCGCTACGCGCATCGGCGCCCGCGCAGCGCGCCGCGCGAGCGCTTCCACACCACCCACTACTCGGTGGTGGACGCTCAAGGCAGCGCCGTCGCCGTCTCCACCACGCTCAACGACACCTTCGGTTCCGCCGTCACCGCGCAAGGTCTCGGCTTCCTGCTCAACAACGAGATGGACGACTTCACCACCAAGCCCGGCGTCCCCAACATCTACGGGCTGGTGCAGGGCCCGGCCAACGCCATCGGGGGAGGGAAGCGCCCGCTCTCTTCCATGACGCCCACCGTGGTGCTGAAGGACGGCAAGCTGTTCCTGGTGCTGGGTTCGCCCGGCGGCTCCACCATCATCTCCACCGTGGCCAACATCCTCATGGGCGTGGTGGACTATGGCATGAACATCCAGGAGGCGGTCAACGCGCCGCGCTTCCATCACCAGTGGCTGGCGGACGCCCTCTACCTGGAGAGCGGCCGCTTCTCGCCCGACACGGGGCGACTGCTGGAATCGCGCGGCCACAAGCTGCGCAACGAGGCGCCATGGCGGACCGCGAGCGGGGAGCCTATCGCCCTGTGGGGCGACGGCGAGTGCATCCAGATCGACCTGAAGACGGGGGAGCGGCTGGCGGGCTCCGACGCCCGCAACAACGGGAAGGCGGTGGGCTACTGATGCTGCGCGCCATGTCTACCTACGTATGCGTGAAGGAGCGGCTGCATCCCGGCCTGCTGGAGGGGCTGGTGCGCGGCGGGGCGCAGGCCATCGAGATCTTCTGCGCCCGCGGCCACTTCGACTACTCCAGCAAGGCGCACATGAAGGAGCTGGCGGGCTGGTTCAAGTCTTCCGGCGTGCCGCTCAACTCCATGCACTCGCCCATGTTCAACGACTACGAGTGGGGACGCTCGGGCGCTCCCGCCATCAACCTGACCGAGCCCGACAAGAAGCGCCGCTACGAGGCCATGGACGAGATCAAGCGCGCTCTGGAAGTCGCCGAGCTCATCCCCTTCCGCTTCCTGGTGCAGCACATGGGCAACAGCGGCGACGAGTTCGACGCCGCCAAGTTCGAGGCCGGCGTGAACTCACTCGAGCACCTGCGCGCCTTCGCCAAGCCCCTGGGCGTCACCCTGCTGGTGGAGAACATCCCCAACGAGCTCTCCACCGCGGAGCGGCTGCTGGAGTTCATCCATGCGCCGCACTTCGAGGACGTGGGCGTCTGCTTCGACGTGGGCCACGCCTACCTGGCGGAGGGCGTGGCGGAGACCTTCGGCAAGCTGAAGCCGCTCATCCGCTCCACCCACGTGCACGACAACCAGCACGACCGCGACTCCCACCTGTGGCCGGGAGACGGGACCATCGAGTGGAAAGCAGCCATGGAACTGCTGCGCTCCGCGCCCCAGGCGCCGCCGCTGTTGATGGAGATCGACGGCGAGGGCAAGGGCGACATCGCGAAGGGAATGGCTGAGGCCTTCCGCCGCCTGGAGGCTGCCTAAGAGGAATATGGGAGCGCCCATCACCAGCATCGCTCAGATCGGCGGTCATGACGGCCAGACCGTCACCCTGCGCGGGTGGCTCTACAACCTGCGCGAGAGCGGCAAGCTGCTGTTCCCGCAGTTCCGCGACGGGAGCGGAGTCATCCAGGGCGTGGTAGCCAAGAGCGACGTTTCGCCCGAGCTGTTCGAGACGGTGAAGGGCCTGACGCAGGAATCGAGCGTCATCGTCACCGGGAAAGTGCGAGCCGACAAGCGCGCCCCCGGCGGCTACGAGCTGGTGGTCAGCGGCCTGACCGTGGTGCAGCGCGTCCCCGACGACGAGCCCTACCCCATCTCCCTCAAGGAGCATGGGGTGGACTTCCTGATGGACCACCGTCACCTGTGGGTGCGGACGCCGCGGCAGGCGGCCATCCTGCGCGTGCGCGCGGAGATCATCAAGGCCTGCCGCGACTTCTTCGACGACCGCGGCTTCATCCTCACCGATCCGCCCATCTTGACCCCTGCCGCCTGCGAGGGCACCAGCACCCTGTTTCCCGTGGACTACTTCGGCGACCAGGCCTTCCTCACCCAGTCCGGCCAGCTCTACATCGAGGCCACGGCCATGGCGCTGGGCAAGGTGTATTCCTTCGGGCCCACCTTTCGCGCGGAGAAATCAAAGACCCGCCGCCACCTCACCGAGTTCTGGATGGTCGAGCCGGAGGTCGCCTTCGCCACCCTCGACGACCTGATGGACCTGGCCGAGGACCTTATCGCCTCCATCCTCGAGCGCTGCCTGGAGCGGCGGCGCTCGGAACTCACCACCATGGGCCGCGACGTCGCGCCACTGGAGAAGGTGAAGAAGCCCTTCCCGCGCATCAGCTACGACGAGGCGGTGAACCTTCTGCAGGAAGGCCATGCGGAAGGGAAGATGGAAACCAAGTTCGAATGGGGCGGCGACCTGGGCGCGCCGGATGAGACGTATCTGGCCTCGCGCTTCGACCGCCCGGTGATGGTGCATCGCTACCCGGCGCAGGTGAAGGCCTTCTACATGGAGCCCGACCCCACGCAGCCTGACCGCGCCCTGTGCGTGGACGTGCTCGCGCCCGAAGGCTACGGCGAGATCATCGGCGGCTCGCAACGCATCGGCTCCCACGAGTTGCTGCTCAAGCGCATCCGCGAGCACAACCTGCCGGAAGAGGCCTTCCAGTGGTATCTCGACCTGCGCAAGTACGGCGGCGTGCCCCACGGCGGCTTCGGCATGGGCATCGAGCGAGTGGTGGCCTGGGTCTGCGGCTTGGAACATGTGCGCGAGACCATCCCCTTCGCCCGCATGCTCAACCGGCTTTATCCCTAGGGAGGATAGAGAAAGGGCAGTTGGTTTTTATGGTGACCACGGCAGCAGCATCGTTCTCCAGCATCGTGCCCAAGAAGATCCGGGTGATCGGCGTGCCCCTCGACCTGGGGCAGGCGCGCCGCGGCGTGGATATGGGCCCCTCCGCCGTGCGCGTCGCCGGACTGGAAGCGCGCCTGGAAGCTCTGGGCCACAAGGTGGAGGACGCCGGCAACATCCTGGTGGCCATCGCCGAGCAGAAGAAGGAAGGCGACCCCAAGGCCAAGTATCTCAAAGAGATCACCGCCACCTGCACCAAGCACGCCGAGCTGGTGCTGAAGACGCTCGAGGCCGGCAAGATCCCAATCGTGCTGGGCGGCGACCACTCGGTGGCCGCGGGCACGATGGCGGGCGTGGCCGAGTTCCACCGGCGCCAGGGACAGAAGGTGGGGCTCATCTGGATCGACGCTCACACCGACATCAACACGCCCGAGACCTCGCCCTCGGGCAACGTCCACGGCATGCCGCTGGCCGCCATCATGGGGCTGGGCCCGGCGGAGCTGGCCAACATCTTCGACTTCTCTCCCAAGGTGGCGCCGGAGAACTGCGTGCTGGTGGGCGTGCGCGACATCGACGCGGTGGAGAAGGAAAACGTGCGCAAGGCCGGCATCGAGGTCTACACCATGCGCGACATCGACGAGCGCGGCATGCGCGCGGTGATGGAAGAGGCGTTGCGCATCGCCGGACGCGGCACCGCCGGCTACCACATCTCGCTCGACATGGACTGGATCGATCCCGAGGATGCTCCCGGCGTGGGCACTCCGGTGCGCGGCGGCGCCACCTACCGCGAGGCCCACCTGGTGATGGAAGCCATCGCCGACCACGGCCGCATGACTTCGTTCGAGATCGTTGAAGTCAATCCGGTGATCGACGAGCATAATCGGACGGCGGACCTGGCCGTCGAACTGGCGCTGAGCGCGTTCGGGAAGAAGATTCTGTAGGCCTAAAACAAGGCTGGTAGGGGGACTCTCATGCACAAGAAGCACGCTTGCTTCCTGCTGTTCGCTCTTCTCGCGGTGCTCGCCGGCTGCAGCAAGAAAGAGGCCGCGGAACCCGAGCCCACCGACCCGCTGCAACGCGAACGCTTCCGCCTGGTCGCCAAGGTCAAGCAGGCGGCCGGCAAGAAGCATCCCGAATTCGCCCAGCGCATCGGCGCCGATGTGGACAGCGCTATCCAGGCCGGCGCCAACGCCCTCTACCTCATCGGTCCCAATCTGACCGATACCGGGAAGGGATACCGCCTCTACTGGGTGGACCAGACTTTCATCGGAGAAGAGTTCGCGGCCGAGGATGCCAAGTGGGAGGGCATCGAGGCCGATGCGATGTCCCTCGCCCGCCTGGCCAGCCCCGTGAAGTACGGCTTTTCCGAAGTTCCCAGCTTCACCCAGCAGCAAACCTTCGCCCGCGGCCTGCCTTACTTCGTATCCGACGCTTCCGCCGGGGAACCGGCGGGCACGGTGATGTATGGCAAGGACATCCCGGTCCGCTTGCGGATCCGCCGCGGGGCCAAAGCCGTGCCCGCGGCCCTCGCTTTTCAGGTGCCGACCACCAGCGGCAACGTCCTGTTGTTCGCCTATCCGGACCTGGCCAACGCGCCCCCCGACCAGCAGCTTGCCCAGACCTACAAGTGGGCCCGCGGACTTCCTCCCGGCGCCACCGCGCAGGGCGTCCTGTGGCTTGTCGACCCCGCCATTGGATCCGGCCAGCCCACCCCTCTGAGCAATCCGGTGACGGTGGAGTTCCGGGTGGCGGTGAAGTAGCCGCTCCGCCTGATACACTCTTTCGCGACCTCTGATGGCCTACGAGACCGGACAACTCATCGAGCATCCCAAGTGGGGACGCGGCAAGATCGTGCAGGTGGATGGCGACAAGGTGCGCGTCATCTTCAAGAGCGAGCCCCAGCCCAAGCTCATCGACGCCGCACGCTTCCCCCTGACCCTGGCCGCCGACCAGAAGGACCCCTACTTCGGGCGCATCCATCTGCCCGCCGCCGCGAGCAAGGGCAAAGGCAAGGGCGCGAGCGTGAAGAGCACGGTCACGCAGGCCGAGGCCAAGCGCCGCTTCCTGACGAAATTCCCGCTGGGCTTTCAGGACCCCGCCTATCGCGCCGCCGAGCGCGACGTCAAGGTGGAGGCCTCGGAGCGCTGGGCCCGGGAGATGGGCCGCGAGCAACTGGAGCCCCTGCTCGGCGCCGGGGAATTCGCAGAGATCGCGCAGCGCGCCATGCAGATCGAGGCCCGGGCCAACCTGCTCGACGTCTTCGCCAAGGCCGCGCTGCGCAACGCCGCCAAAGCCGAGCCCGAAGCCTTTGCCCGCGGACTGTTCGAGCTGGTGTGCGGCGAGGGCGAGATGCCCGACCGCTTCGAGGGCTTCGGCGCCATGCTCGACTCGCTGCCTCAGCCCAAGACGCAGACCTTCAAGTGGCCCATCCAGACCATCTTTCCCTTCCTCGCCGACCCGCGCGAGCACCTCTTCCTGAAGCCCAAGGTCACGCAACTGGCCGCCGACCGCCTGGGCTTCGACCTGCAGTACCGCCCGCAGCCCGCCTGGGACGTCTACGCCCGCGTGCTGGAGTTCGCCCGCCAGCTTTCCCAGGACCTGGCCGAGCTGAAGCCCGCCGACCTGATCGACGTCCAGTCGTTCATCTACGTCAGCGGACGGATGGAAGAAGAGCCGTAGCCCCCGTTCCCGGCGTCTAAACAGGCAGTCGCGGATTCAATGAGAGAATGACGCAATGAGCAAGCTGCGCGTGGGAGTCCTGTTCGGGGGGCGCTCGGGGGAGCACGAGGTCTCGCTGCTCTCCGCCGCCTCCGTCATCGAGGCCATCGACAAGTCGAAGTACGAGGTGGTGCCCATCGGCATCACCAAGGCGGGCCATTGGGTGACCTCGGGACCCGCCGAGCAGCTCCTGCGCGGAAAGGCATCGGGGAAACACCTGCGCGCCGGCGACCCCGCGGCCACCACGCCCGCGGCGGTGCTGGCCAAGGGCGAAGGCATCATCGTTCCCCCCGAGCCGCGCTCCGAGGACGAGCCCGCGCTGGCGGCGCTGGAACCTGCGGGCGGGTCGCACGCTTCCACCCACTCGGGCACGCACCTCATCGCCGTGGACGTCATCTTTCCCGTGCTGCACGGCACCTTCGGCGAGGACGGCACCATCCAAGGGCTGCTCGAGCTCGCCGACCTGGCCTACGTGGGCGCGGGCGTGCTGGGCTCGGCCTGCGGCATGGATAAAGACGTGATGAAGCGCCTGTTCGCCGCGGCCCGGCTGCCCATCGTCAAGCACGTCACCATTCTGCGCGGCGACTGGGAGCGCGACCCCAAGGCCGCGCGCCGCCTCATCGAGCGGAAGCTGCGCTATCCCGTCTTCGTCAAGCCCGCGAACCTGGGGTCGTCCGTGGGCATCAGCAAGGTGCACCAGGGCAGGGAACTGGCGGCGGCCATGGATGCAGCCGCGAGCTACGACCGCAAGATCATCGTGGAGCAGGGCGTGGGCGGCGCCAAAGGCAAGGCGCGCGAGATCGAATGCTCGGTGCTGGGCAACGACCAGCCGCGGGCTTCCGTCGCCGGCGAGGTCGTCCCCGCCACCGAGTTCTACGACTACAGCGCCAAGTACCTGGACGAGGGCTCGAAGCTCCTCATCCCCGCCAAGCTCAGCGCCGCGCAGCAGAAGCAGGTGCAGCAGATGGCGGTCGCTGCGTTTCAGGCGGTGGACTGTGCCGGCCTGGCCCGCGTGGATTTCCTCATGGACCCCAAGACCGGCAAGCTCTACGTCAACGAGATCAACACCATGCCCGGCTTCACCTCCATCAGCATGTACCCCAAGCTGTGGGCAGCCACGGGCATCTCGTATCCCGAGCTCATCGACCGCCTCATCCAGTTGGGCCTGGAGCGCCACGCCGAGAAGAAGAAGAACCAGTACAGCCGGTAACCCCTCGCGACTGGTCACAATCGCTTGTGACCAGGGTCACCAAGGCGATCGCTCCGATAGGGTATATTCCCCGCCCAAAGTCTTCTGCCCGGGAGAAGGGCCGGGATGGCATGGGTGTTTTTGCCGAGGAATCCGGAAGGGTCCACGATTCGGTGGAAGAATCGCGCGGGACCGAGCCGCTGGGATCCTCCGAGGAGAACGAACCCGGGGTTCGCGCCGCGTGGATGAGCACGCTGGGCGCGCTGCGGCGCCGCTACGACGACTTGGCGGAGATCGGGCGTGGCGGCATGGGCATCGTCTATCGCGGACGCGACCGGGAGACCGGCGAACTGGTGGCGCTGAAGGTCATTCGCTCCGAGGTGGCGCCCAGCCCGGCGGCCATGCAGCGCTTCCGCAACGAGTTGCGCCTGACCCACAAGATCACCCACAAGCACGTGTGCCGCACCTACGACTTCATGCGCATCGGCGCCACCCTGGTGCTGGCCATGGAGTATGTGGAAGGGGAGACCCTGCGCGACAAGCTGGAACGCCTGGGAGGAGTCTCCCTGCGGCGCGGGCTGGAATGGGCGCGGCAGATCTGCTCGGCGCTGTGCGAGGCCCATGCCCAGGGCGTGGTTCACCGCGACTTGAAGCCGGAGAACATCTTCATCGACACCCAGGGACAGGTGAAGGTGATGGATTTCGGCATCGCCCGCAGCCTGGTGGAAGCCACCGCGACCGGCGATTTGATCATCGGCACGCCCGCCTACATGAGTCCGGAGCAGGCGGAGGGCAAGCCGCTCGACGGGCGCAGCGACGTCTATGCGCTCGGCTTGGTCCTCTACGAGATGTTCGCCGGCGAGCGCCCCTTCAAGGCCGACACCCCGGTCTCCCTGGTCCATATGCACGTCCATGACTTACCCACGCCGCCCAGCACGCTGGGGGCGATGCTGCCTCCGCGCATCGAGCGGGCCATCCTGAAGTGCCTGGAAAAGAGCCCCGCCCGGCGCTTCCAGTCCGCGGATGAGTTGGCGGCCGCGCTCGAGGAGAAATACTCCGGGCCGCCCACGGAGGCGCAGCCCGCGCCGGCAGCCCCACCCTGGCTGCAGAGCCGCGACTCCTATCTCCTGGTGGGCATGATGGTCCTGGGGACCATCCTGCTGCTCAACCAGTTCCTGTCACGGGAGGGATTCCTGCTGGCGGTGCTGGTGCTCATCGACGCGGTGCTGGTGGTGGTGACCTGGCCGACGCTGCGCCAACTTCGAACCCTGTTTTGGGCCGGCGTCACCCTCCTGCTGGTCAGTTGGTTCCTCTCGGTCCTCATCATCTGGAAGATCGAAGAAGTCCTGCTGATGCGCTTTGCCACCGTCGGCCTCGACCTTCCCGCCATCACCCGCCAGGGCTTGCTGGTCGCGGCGGCCCTGCGCCTGGCCTTCCCGGGCATCTGTTTGTCCACGCTCGCTGCCTTGTGGAATGCCGACGATCCTCCCGGCGCAGGTTCGCGGCACACCCTGTTCTTGGGAAGGCAGCAGAAGATCCGCCACCTCAACAACACCGCCCTGGGGACCATCATGTTGGTGGTCAACGCGTCGCTGGCGGCGCTCTTGGTATACGCGGTGCTCCTGGTCCCCTTCCTGGAGCTCGCCAACCACAGCCGGTAGGCCCCATCTCGACTGGCGGCTTTTCCGCCTGCCGCTCGGTTTTCTTTTTTGTTGCAACCTCAGCGCCCTGTTGCTAATCTAACTAACTGGTTAATTAAACATGGCTTCATCCACCAAGCCCCGCACCCCTGCCGAGCGGGCCCCCAAGGCCCGCCGGCAGCCCGAGCGCGCCCGCCAGGCCATCCTCAAGGCCGCCTTGCAGGAGTTCGCCCAGGAGGGCATGTCAGGGGCGCGCACCGACCTCATCGCCCGCGCCGCCCACGTCAACAAGGCCCTGCTCTACTACTACTTCAAGGACAAAGAGGAACTCTACGGCGCCGTCCTCGACCAGGTTTTTTCCGGACTGTCGGAGCGCATCGTCGAAGTCCTGGAGCGCGACCTGCCGCCGCGCGAGAAAGTGCTGGCCTACGCCGGAGCGCACTTCGACTACATCGCCTCCTCGCCGCTGTATCCCCGGGTGGTGCAGCGGGAGATGATGCGCGCGGGCCGCCAGGGCTCGCCCCACATCCGCAGGATCGTGGAGCGCTACCTGCGTCCCATCCTGGCGCGCCTGGCGGAACTGCTGCGCGCGGGCATGGAGTCAGGCGACTTCCGCCGAGTGGACGCCATGCACTTCGTCTTCTCCATCGTGGCCATGAACGTCTTCTATTTTTCCAGCGCCCCGGTGCTGACGCTGATGACCCAGGCCGACCCACTGGCGCCGGAAGCCATCGCCGCGCGCAAGGCCGCCGTGCTCGACCTGATCGCCGCCGCGCTCTTTACCCCATCGCCGCCCATCGTAGGAGGTCCGGACGCATGAACTATCGCAACAAGTTCCTTGGCCTGTTGGGCGTGCTGGCGGTGCTGGCGGCCATCTATTACTTCGCCACCGCCAACCGCTCCACCGACCTCTCGCTCATTGGCACCGTGGATTCCAACC
>CBRAFF010000029.1:0-10328 GCA_967755155.1 uncultured bacterium | reverse complement strand
TATTGCTTATCGCTCAGTACAACCCCGCTTCTCCCTCCGGCCTGGTCTTCCACCGCCGGTGCACCCACAGCCACTGCTCGGGATACTGCCGCGCATAGTTCTCGATGACTTTGGTGAAGGCGGCGGTGTTCTGGATGGCGTCGGCCTCCTCGTCGCCGGTGCGCGCGAGTTCCAGCGCCGGATCGAACTGCACGCGGTATTTCCCCAGCCCTGCATCCCAGAGGGTGAAGGCGGGCACCACGGCCGCCTCGGTGCGCAGGGCCACGCGGGCCACGCCGGAGGCGGTGCACGCCGGACGTCCGAAGAAGTCCACGAACACGCCCTGCGGCGGCGTCATGTTCTGGTCCATCAGGATGCCCACCGTCTCCCCGGCCTTGAGGGCGCCCAGCAGCCCGCGGGCGAAGTCCTGCTTCTCGAAGGTGGTGTTGCCGTGCCGGCAGCGGTAGCCGTCCACCAGCGCGTTGAGGTGGGGATTGTCCAGCGCGCGCACCACCACGTGCAGGGGATAGCCGTTGAGCGAGTGCATGAACGACCCTACCTCCCAGCCGCCCAGGTGCGCCGTCAGCAGGATGACGCCCTTGCCCCGCTTGCGCGCCGCCTCGTAGTTGCCGAACCCCTGATAGACCGCGACGCTGTCCACGTTCCCTGGGGTATAGCGGGGGAAGAGGCAGAACTCCGCGAGCTGGCGCCCCAGGCCGGTGAACAACGCCTTGAGGATGCGCTCGCGCTCGGCCGCGTCCTTTTCCGGGAAAGCCAGTTCCAGGTTGCGCCTGCCCACGCGCCGCAGCCGCCCGTGCAGCAGGTACACCAGCCGGCCCAGGGCGATGCCGGCCGCCCGCGCCAGCGACCGGGGCAGCAGGCCGATGAAATGCACCAGCAGCCAGACCGGGACGTATTCGATGGCATGTCGCACTTGCGGGCGGACGGTAGCATCGCGGGAAAATTGTTGTCAAACCGGGATTCAGGGTAATCTTTCCCGCTGGCTTGGCATCGTACTGGAAAGAGTCTCATCGAAGGAGTCGTCCATGAAGAAGCTGCTTCTGCTGGTATCCCTGGCCGCGCTGCTGGCGCTGGCCGCCTGCAAGGCCGGCACGCCCGGCGACCTGGAAACCTCCGTCGTCCAGGGAGTCAAGAAGGTCACCGTCGGCGGCAAGGACTGGAAGACTCCCACCCCGGACAACGACGCCTCGGTCAAGGAAGGCATGGAGCACTTCCAGCATCATTGCCAGGTGTGCCACGGGCTCGACGGGCACGCCACCGGCGTCCCCTTTGCCGCCATGATGGACCCGCCGGTCCCTGACCTGAGCGAGAAGGAGATCCAGGAGTACACCGACGGGCAGCTCAAGTGGATCATCGAGAACGGCATCGCGCCCTCCGGCATGCCGGCCTGGAAAGGCATGCTGGACGACGATGAGATGTGGAAGATCGTGCGCTTCCTGCGCAAGCTGCCTCCCGCCGGCAGCCTGGGCGCTCCCAAGATGTACACCGAGGGCGAGAGCGAACACGAGGCGGCGGAAAAGAAGTCCGGCGCGAAGCCGCACAAGCACTGAAATGCAAAATTAAGAATTAAAAATGCAAAAGAGAGCCGGGGCTGTCCGGTTTTCTCTTTTGCATTTTGCATTTTGCATTCTTGATTGTTCTTACTTCGGCTGCTCCGGGGGCTTCTCGCCTGCCTCTGCCGCCTTGGGCTGCGGCTCCGGCGTTTTCTTGCCTTCCGCCACCTGCGCTGCGGCCGTGTGTTTGTCCACCGCGGAGAGGAAGGGCTCCGAGCCCGCGGGCACGGGCGCGACGCCTGTCAGGATGCTTTTGAAGCTGACCATGTGTCCGTAGAGGGCGCGGGTGTCGTCCTTGTCCTGGCGGATGGAGGCGCCGTTCAGGCTGATGCCGGCGAAGACGCCGCGGGCGCGCGAGTAAGTGAGCACCTGGGCGCGCATCTTCCAATCGGTGGCGCCCTCGGCGTGGCGGCCCACCGGGCCCGCGGCCGCCGAGGCGTCCGCTCCCACCTTGAACTTGCTGGAGAGCAGCGCCCGCATGCCGCGCTCATTCATGATGACCATCACCAGGTCCACCGCTTCCCCGCCGATCTGCAGGCCGAAGCTGCCGCCCTCGATGCGGAAGGGCGCAGGGGCGCTCCAACCCTTCTCGGTGCGGCAGGTGGCTACGCCTTTGCCGTAAGCGCCGCCCACAATGAACCCGCCCTTGAGCAGCGAGGGCACGATGGCGACGCACTCCGCGTCACTCAGGATGTTGCTGGGAATGCCTTTGTCGGGTGCGGCCATGATCTGGTCCATCACCCGCCCCGCGGCCTGGATGCGCTCCAGTTCGGCTTGCCGCCGCTTGCCGTCCTCCGCCCAGGCGGCGCTGCACAGGGATGCCACCAATACAAGAATCGCCAGCTTTCTCATGAGGCCTGTCCTTTCTGGTTTTTGAGACTTGGACCCTGGTTTGGAGAGGTTGGATGCGGGAGCAAGGAAGGCTTGCCACGGGAGTGCGCCAAAAGTTGAAAAGGGTTGGGACCGGTGACCCTCGTTACCGTTCCCAACCCCCGTCTCCCAGGTTCTGTGGTAGGTGAAGAGAGTTTGCCTTGCGGGCTGGAATCGCACAAGGTCACGGAAGTTGCGGTTCGGGTATGCCGGAACGGACAGTGTACGAAAGTAACCCTCAAGGGTGCTATTTCGCGCTGACCAGGTTGTGGGTGATGGCGTGGACGGAGAGGGCGATGCGGTTCTGCACTCCTACCTTGCGCATGAGCTTGGCCACGTGGGCCTTGACGGTGCGTTCCTCGATGCCCATGGCGGCGCCAATCTCCTTGTTGGAGCGGCCCACGACCAGCAGCTCCAGTACTTCCTTCTCGCGGTCGGTGAAGGTGACGCGGCCGGCGGGAAAGATGCGTCCCGGAGAGGAGGTGACGCGCTCGATGAAGATGGAGAGCACGCGGCGCGGCGCCCACACCGAGCCCTGGTGGACGATCTGGATGGCGGTGGTGAACTCGGCGGGCGAGGCAGCCTCGTCTACGTAGCCCTTGGCGCCCGCGGCCAGCGCCTTGAGGATGGTCTCGTCGTCCATGCCCGAGCCGGTGACGATGATGCGCAGGCCGGGGCGTGCCGCCTTCATCCCCGCCATCACATCGAACAGGTTGCGCTCATTGCGGCTGCCCAGCAGCACCACGTCCAGCGTGGGGCTGGTGGTCACTTCCGCCAGCGAGGCCGCCACCAGCTCCAGCTCCGGCTCGTTCTCGAACAGCGAGCGGAAGCCGATGAAACGTAGCGGGTCGCTCTCGATCACCGCCACGTGGATCTTCTGCTTCTTTGCGGCTGCGGTCATGCCCCTGGTCAGCCTCCCCGAACGCGCCGGTAGAGACGCCCGTCAGGGCGTCTCGCAGGCGGCCCTCAGCATATCTTCATTTGCAGCGCAGGAAAAGCTAGAATCTCCGTGTAACCAATCCCCTCACGATGCGGTAAGAAGAGGAACCATGTGATGAGCGCGGGGCCTAGAGATTTTGGGTGGAAGAGCGGGGCTTCAGCTCCGCGTCTTCGGTGGAAGAGCGGGGCTTCAGCCCCGCGTAACGTGCGTTTTTTCCAACGGGCTTTAGCCCTGGTTCTGGCCCTGGCAGTGCTGGCGGCGGCGCAAGCCCCGCCCCTGCCCTACAAGCAGAAGTTTCCCGGCGACCCGGCGCGCTCCGAACCCGAGGCCTCCGCCCTGGGCTACATGCGCACCGTGCTCTACGCCCAGCGGCTGTACCGGCAGAAGAAAGGCCGCTACGCCGGTTCGCTCTACGCGCTGGTGGGCGCCGGCTCCTTCACCAAGCGCATGACCAAGACCGACCGCGGCGACTACACGGTCGACTTCGGCGGCGGCAAGGGCGGCTTCTCCGTCGCGCTCACGCCCAAGCAGTTCGATTCCGCCCACCGCGCCTTCTACACCGACGCGAGCGGCGTCATCCGCGCCGAGGACGAGAAGCCCGCCACCGCCGACTCCCCCGTTCTCAAGGAAGAGCACGGGGGATCCCAACCGGCGAAACCCAGCTCGAACGACTCCGCGCCCAAGTGAGGCGCGACTCAGCCTCCCATGCCCATCTTTGCCGCGGTTGATATCGGCTCGAACTCGGTGCGGCTGAAGGTCGCGCGCCTAGTGCGGCGCCGGCTGCAGACGCTGCACGAGGACCGCGAGGTCACGCGGCTGGGGGAAGCTGTCTTCCGCGGCGGGATGCTCGCCCCCGCAGCCATGGCCCACACCATCAAGGTGCTGCAGCGCTTCCATCGCGCGGCGCAGAAGCACGGCGCCGACCGGGTGCGCGTGGTGGCGACCAGCGCCCTGCGCGATGCGCGCAACGCCCACAGCTTCCGCGAGTGGGTGCGCGCGGCGACGGGATGGCAGGTGGAGGTGGTCACCGGCCTGGACGAGGCGCGGCTCATCCACCTCGCCATCCTCTCCAACTCGCGCCTCAGCCCGTCGCCGGTGCTGCTGATGGACCTGGGCGGCGGAAGCTGCGAGCTCACCGTCTCCCGCCGCGGCCACATCAAGGAGATGGTCAGCCTGCCCTTGGGCGCGGTGCGGCTGACGCGCGAGTTCCTGCGCCACGATCCGCCCAAGAAGAAGGAGCTGGCGCGCATGCGCAAGTTCATCGCCGAGGAGGTGGGGCGCGTCGCCGCCTCCATTGCGGCGGCGCGCGCGCGGCGCATGATCGCCACCTCAGGGACGGCGGCGGCGCTCTCCGAGAACCGGCGGCGCGCGCAAGGCAAGCGAGGCAGCATCGTGGTCTCGCGGCGCGCGGCCATCAAGTTGGCGGCCAAGCTGGCCAAGATGACCGAGGCGGAGCGGCAGCGGCTTCCCGGCATCGGGACCAAGCGCACGGAGATCATCGTGGCGGGCGCGACCGTATTCACCGAGGTGATGGAGCGCTGCGGGATTCCCGGCTTCCGCTATTCCCCGCTGGGATTGCGCGACGGCCTGCTGGCGGAGATGACGGCCGAGCACGACCGGCGCACGCGCTCGCGGCGGCAGATCGAGTCGGACCGGCGCGACGCGCTGCTCGCCCTGGGGGATCGTTACCAGGCCGAGGCGGAGCACGCGCAGCAGGTGCGCGAGCACGCGCTGGAACTCTTCGGCGAGCTGCGCGAACTGCACCAGCTTCCCGCGGAGTACGAGGAGTGGCTCACGGCCGCGGCCATGCTGCACGAAGTGGGCGGATACGTGAACCGCGCGGGACGACACCGCCACACCTACTACATCATCGCCCACTCGGAGATCTTCGGGTACACGCAGGCGCAGCGGCGGCTGATCGCGGCCATTGCGCGCTATCTGGGAAAGTCGCGGCCTTCGATCCGGGACCGCGCCCTCAAGGTGCTGCCGCTGAGCGAGCGCGAGCCGGTGCGGCGCGCGGTGGTACTGCTGCGGCTGGCGGCGGCGCTCGACCAGGGCCGGCGCGGCGCGGTGCGCCGCGTGCGCGCCAAGGTGAGGGGCAGCCGAGTCCTGCTGACGCTCAAGAGCCGGCGGCGAAGCGGAGCCGACCTGGAGGTGTGGGCGCTGGAAAAAGAGCGCGGTTATTTCCGGGAAGTCTTCGGACGGGAACTCGCGGCGGCGCTCACGTAGAGGGCGCGCACCACCTTGGGCGTGAGGCACCAGTGCAACGCGGCCATCTTGCGGTCCACTTCCACCTTGGCCACCGCGCCTTTCTTCAGCTCCACGGAGGCCTCGGCGCCGTCGCCGATGAGCTTTCCCAGGAACTCGCTCATGCTGGGATTGTGGCCGACCACCATGACGGCTTCCTGCTTGGAGTGGCGGTTGAGCAGGTCGCGGAAGGCCTGGAAGGAAGCTCCGGGCAGCAAGGCGCGGTCGATGACCAGCTTGGCTTCGTGCCCCATCTCGGTGCCCACCAGCGAAGCGGTCTGGGTGGCGCGCTTGAGCGGGCTGGAGATGACGACGTCTACGTGGACGTCGAGCGCGGCCAAGGCGCGGCCGATGTAGCCGCACTGCTCGATGCCGTCATCGTCGAGGGCGCGCTTGTCGTCCTTGGCGGGGTCGTTCTTGCTCTGGCCGGCGCTGGCGTGACGCAGGAAGTAGACGATCATGGGCGAAACTCTGATTGCAGACTACGCAGGTTAAAACAAGATGAACGTGCGATGAAATCTGCGTGAATGCGGCCGGCGCTTTCCCTGGAGCCGGTGGTCATGACTCAGGCTCCGGTTCCGGCGGCGGCGTGGCGCCGGCCTCCGACGGGGCGACGGTCTGGGCCGCGGCCTTGCGGGCGCGGGACTTGCGCGCCTTGGGGGTGAGCGCCTGCAGAGTCTGCTTGCCCTCGGCCATGCCGATGAGGAACTCCTGGGCGTCGAAGCCGCGGGTGCGCGGGAGGCGCGGCGGACGCAGGTAGCTGCCGTCGGGCTGGAGCAGGCGCGCTTTCAGGGTGTCGGCGAGGTAGACCTCCAGCATCTCATGCAGGACGCGCTGGCGGACCATGGCATCGCGCACGGGGAACATCATCTCCACGCGCTCGTAGAGGTTGCGGGGCATCCAGTCGGCGCTGGAGAGGTAGACCTCGTCCTGTCCGCCGTTGGCGAAGTAGAAGATGCGGCTGTGCTCCAGCATGCGGCCCACGATGGAGCGCACGCGGATGCGCTCGCTGACCCCGGGGATGCCGGGACGCAGGGCGCACATGCCGCGGACGATGAGGTCGATCTCCACGCCCGCCTGCGAAGCGCGGTAGAGGCCCTGGATGACGTTCTTGTCGAGCAGGGCGTTCATCTTGGCGATGATGCGGGCGGGGCGGCCGTGGGCGGCGTGCTGGGCCTCACGGGCGACGAGGGAGAGCGACTTCTCCGCCAGGTCCAGGGGCGAGACCAGCAGCGGCTCGTACTCGGGGCGCTCGGCGTAGGCGGTGAGGAAGTTGAAGACGCCGTGGGCGGCGGCGGTGAGCACCTCGTCGGCGGTGAGCAGGCTGAGGTCGGTGTAGAAGCGCGCGGTCGAGGGGTTGTAGTTGCCGGTGCCGAGGTGGGCGTAGCGGCGGGTGACGCCGTCGGGGTCGCGGCGGACCAGCAGGGCCACCTTGCAGTGGGTCTTGAGGCCGACCAGGCCGTGGAAGACCTGCACGCCGGCGTCCTCGAGCTTGCGGGCCCAGCGGATGTTGGTGGCTTCGTCGAAGCGGGCCTTCACCTCCACCACCACGCTGACTTCCTTGTGGGCGGCGGCCTCGATGAGGGCGCGCAGGATGGGTGATTCCTCGCTGGTGCGGTAGAGCGTCTGCTTGATGGAGAGGACGTTCTCATCGCGGGCGGCGGCCTCGATGAAGGAGACCACGGCGTCGTAGGCGTCGTAGGGATGGTGGAGCAGGACGTCGTGGGCGCGCAGTTCCTCGAACAGGTCGCGCGTCTTGGCGGTGAGGTGCAGCTCGCGGGGCACGAAGGCCTTGAACTTCAGCTCCGCCTTGTGCTCTTGCTCGTGCAGGTGCATGAGGCGGGAGACGTTCACCGGGCCGTCGGTGGGAAAGACCTGCCAGGGCTCAAGCTCGAAGTTGGAGCGCAGGCGCTCGACGATCTCAGGGTCGGCATCGGCCTCGATCTCCAGGCGGACGGCGTCGCCCTTGCGGCGGTTGTGCAGCTCGGTGCGCACCGATTCCAGCAGGTTGCGCGATTCTTCCTCCTGCAGGTAGAGGTTGCTGTTGCGGGTGACGCGGAAGGCGGCGGCGGAGACGATGTCGTAACCGCGATACATGTCGGCGGCGTGCAAGGCGACCAGGTCGGCGAGGAAGATGTAATCGCTCGACTCGCCGTTCGCGGGCAGGCGCACCAGGCGGGGCAGGGCGCGGGGCACGGTGACCACGCCCATGTAGTTGGTGGAGGCGCGGCGGCGGCGGCGCAGCAAAAAAGCCAGACAGAGCGCCTTGTTGATGACGCGGGGAAAGGGGTGCGCCGGATCCACGGTGATGGGGGTGAGCAGGGGGTCGAGCTCGCGCTGGCAGTAGTCGGCGACGAAGGCCTGGGCCGGAGCGTCGAGCTCGTGCAGGCCGAGGACGCGGATACCCTTCTCCGCCAGCGCCGGACGCAGCTTCTGGTTCCAGCAACGGTACTGGCTGTCCACCGCCTCATGGATCTGGCGGGCGAGCAGGTCGCGCTCCTCGATGGGCGGCATGCCGTCGGGGCCGGTCTCGGAATAGCCGTCTTCGATGCGCTGCAACAGGCCCGCCACCCGGACTTCGAAGAATTCGTCGAGGTTGGAGGCCGCGATGGCGAGGAACTTGACGCGCTCCAGCAGGGGGTTGCGCTCGTCCTCGGCCTCCTCCAGCACCCGCTGGTTGAAGGCCAGCCAGGAGACCTCGCGGTTGATGTAGTAGGCCGGGTTTTCAAGCGCGATGCGGGGCATTGGGAAACCGCTGGAAACCCTTCTAGTATGCCCTGCCGGGGGCGGAGTCACAACCCATGGAACCCGGGGATGCACTGCGGGGCGGCTGTGGAAATCATGCCAGGCCCCCCTCCCCCCTGCCCCAATAAAATCAGCGACTTACAGGCAAAAATCTGTCGAGATCTGAGGGATATCCGTGGGAGATCCGTCCGGCCCATGAAAAGAAAGGACTTAGGGGTAGCGGAGCCTGGCAAGTCCCATGAATTCTCAAAAAGCTAAACAACAAAAAACAATATTAGCTTCTATTCGTAGTTTTGTCAAGAGGAAAGTTGTGAGGCTGGAGGCCCTCAGGAGCGACCGCCGGGGCGGCCTCGGGGAGGGGCGTGACCGGGGGCGGAGGAGCGGCTTTGGGCTTGGCGGGGGCGCGGTCCCGCTTTGCGGGACGAGGCCGCGGGCGGGGGCGATGCTGGGCATGGGGCCTGGCGGCGACCGAGACCCGGGCAGGGGCGGCGGACTTAGGCGCGGCGGCTTTGGCGGCGGCCTGGGCGCGTCCCAGCAGATTGCGCTTCAGCTCGGAGGCATGACGGGTAGCCTCCATGAACTTGGCGCGGGTCACGTTGCGCAGGGCGGCAAGCAAAGGGCTATCCACGGGCTCGGCAAAGAGCTTCTGCGCGGTCTGGGTGAGGGTGAGCCAATCGTGCCAGTCGCCGATGGCGTCCTGCATGCGCTTGATGGGGTTGACGATGCGCTTGGCTTCGGGGTCGTCTCCGGCGATCTCAGCCACGTAGCGGACGCGCTTGCAGCGGTTGCGGAAGCGGTGCAGCGTGGCTTCGGTGAAAGCGCCCTGCTGCTTGGCGATGGTGGAGAACATGCGGAGAGCCAGCGAGATAGGCTGGACTTCTTCCTTCTGCGGAGGGTTGGCGGGCGCCGCGGGCGCGGCCGCCGTGGCGGTCAGCGGCCGGGAGGCCGGCGGAGGCGCCACCAGCGCCTTCTCCACGCGGGCGAGTCGGCGGCGAAGGTCGCGGACGGTCTCGGAGTCGAGGGCCTTCTGCAGCTTGCGCTCGCGCCGGGAGCGGCGGTCGCTGAGGTGGCGGGCGAGCTGGGCCTTGCGGCCGGAGTCGCGGCCGATCTTGAGAGTGCGCAGGGCGAGGATCTGGACGTCAATGTCGCGGACACGGCCGGCGCGGCGGCGCAGCCGCTTGAGGCGGCGCAGGAGCTTGCGCTGGGGGCGGTCGGGCTCGGTGGAGAGGGCGTCGAGCAGCGCTTCCAGGCGGCGGGAGATGGTGCGCAGGTCGTGCACCGCCTCCGGGTGCGGCCGGGTGGCGTTCTGGCCCAGCAACTGGCTGAGCCTCTTGAACAGATGCTGGGTGCGCTGGTGATCTACTGCCATGGCTGGGGGGAGAACGATACCGCAGGCGCGTAGGAAAGACAAGGAGTGGGGAATCGGGTGATAGGGTCATCGGGTGATCGGGTGATTGAAAATCAAAGCCAAATTCGCACAGGCGAGGACGCCTGTGCCACACGGTTCGTGCAAAGTAAGCTGTCGGGAGTTGCCGCCTTAGAATCAAGTAGTTGCGGAGGGCAAGGAGGTTGGCGGAGGGTTCTCGCCGTCTCCTGATAAACTCTTTCGCCTATGAAGAAGACAATGGCTGTTGCTGCTGTCTTGTTGATGTTCCTTCCGCTGGCTGGGGCGCAGGAGTGGGCGAAGCAGAGGCTGGAAAAGTCTCCGCGGCACAGCGAGTGGGTGGAGATCAAGCATGGCACCCGGACGGTGCAGGCCTTCGTGGTGTATCCCGAATCGAAACAGAAGGCACCGGTTGTGATCGTGATCCATGAGATCTTCGGGCTCTCCGACTGGGTGCGCACGGTGGCCGACCAACTGGCAGCGAACGGGTACATCGCCATTGCGCCGGATTTTCTTTCCGGCATGGGGCCGAATGGAGGCAAGAGCAGCGACTTTCCCAGCGTGGACGCGGCGCGGGAAGCCAATTCGA
>CBRAFF010000028.1:0-10542 GCA_967755155.1 uncultured bacterium | reverse complement strand
CCTCAGGCTTGGCCTCGCCGTGGGCCGGGCCCTTGGTTTCGCCTGACGAAGAGCCGCTCTGCGGACTGGCGGCGGGTTCCGCCGGCTTGGCCTGCTGGGGCTCGGACTGCGCGGACACGGTTCCGCTCAGCATCGCCAGCAGGACAAGTATGAGCAGGAGAGAGAACCGGAGCCGGCGCATCACGACCGCCCTCCGGCCGCCCCGGTCGGAGCTCCGCCCGCCGGCTTCAGGATGCTCTGGATGACCGCCGCCGCCAGCTTCTCGCTCTCCGACTCCAGGCCGGCGCGGGCCGCCGTCACGTCCTGCTCCAGGTCCGTGCGGGTCTGGCGCACCATGGCATCGGATTTGGCACGGGCCTCGGCCAGCGCCGCCGCTGCGGCCTCCTGGAACTTCCGCCGCCGGCTTTCCTGCGCCTGATAGATGGCCATGCGGGCATCGCGCACCCGCTGCTCGTACTCGGCCGTCCGGGCATCGGCGGAAGCGATGTCCGCTTGCGCCTTCTCGATGGCTCCCTGGGTCCGCTGGTGGCGCTCTTCCAGCGTGGCTTCCAGAGGCTTGTGCAGCAGGACGCGATAAGAGACGTACACCAGCCCGAACAGGATGACGGTGGGCACGGCTCCGAGCAGCAATTGCCCTATTTGTCTGAGAGTCTCGTCCATTGAGTTCGGGTGGAGCGGAAGAGCCGCGCTGCGAAGGTAGAACCGTAACATCGGTTTTCGGTTGTGTCAACGCGGCCAAAGCCGCGCCTGGCGCGGGGTTTCGCGCTATCCCTCCGCAGAGGAATGAATCCGCTTTCAGCCGCCGCGAGCCACCCGGAAAGGTGGTTACAAGAAACTCCGCGGAGCCCTTGACTTCGGCTTCTGGAGGATTACCATATAAGTATCACCTCCGATCCATTTCGGATCGAATGGGCTTGTGGCCAAGGAATTGTCACCGCTTCTTGGCCGCGAGCCCATTTAAATTTCTGAGTACTCAGTACCCAGTACTCAGTCCTCAGAAGTTCTCTCGCGGACGGAGTGCGGCAGGCGCGCACGTCCTGGCAAGGCAACTGAGTACCAGGTACTAGGTACTGAGTACTTCACTTACTCCACCACGAACGCCTTCAGCCGCCGCAGCACGGATTCCGGCGCCCGCGCCTCCAGCTCCACCACGCCGTCGCGATACTGGCGGGAGAGCACGCGCGCCCGCGCCTGAATCATGGCGAGCGCCTTGCCTTCCTCCTGGGGCACGCGCATGCGGACGCTGCGCAGCGGGTCGTCTTCCAGCATCTCGTCCATGCGCTCCAGCAGCGCCTCCAGGCCCGCTCCAGTCAAGGCGGAAACGTGCACCGTGCCCGGGTCATCGCGCAGCGCTTGGCGCTCCGCCGCGGGGAGCCGGTCGATCTTGTTGCGCACGCGCAGCCGCGGCTTGCCCGCCGCCTCCAGCTCCGCCAGGACTTTTTCCACCTGCGCCTCCTGCTCCGCCGCGATGGGGCTGGTGACGTCGGAAACGTCGAGCAGCAGGGACGCGCGCTGCACTTCTTCGAGCGTCGCCCGGAAAGCGGTCACCAGCGCGTGCGGCAGGTTGCGCAGGAATCCTACAGTGTCCGAGAGCAGCACCTTGCGCCGCGAGGGCAGCTCGACTGCCCGGATGGTGGGATCGAGCGTGGCGAACATCTTCGGAGAAGCCAGCACGCTCGCCTGCGTTAACGCGTTGAAAAGAGTGGACTTACCGGCATTCGTGTAGCCCACCAGGGCGATGGTGGAAACCGGCACGGCCTCGCGCCGCCGGCGCTGCTGCGCGCGGATGCGCCGCACGTTCTCCACCTGCTGCTGGATCTGCCGGATGTGCCGGTAGATCTTGCGGCGGTCGGTCTCGAGCTGCGTCTCGCCCGGGCCTCTGGTCCCGATGCCGCCGCCCAGTTGCGACATCTCCACGCCGCGCCCCGTCAGCCGCGGCAGCAGGTACTCCAGCTGCGCCAGCTCGACCTGCAACTGCCCTTCCCGGGTGCGCGCGTGCCGCGCGAAGATGTCGAGGATGAGTTGAGTGCGGTCGATGACGCGTACCCCCACCGCGTCCTCCACGTTGCGCTGCTGCGAGGGCGAAAGGTCGTGGTCGAAGATCAGGAGGTTGGCGCCCGCCGAGGCCGCCGCCCCCGCAATCTCCTCCAGCTTGCCGCGCCCGATGAGCGTAGCCGGGTCGGGCTTCTCCCGCGATTGCAGGAACTCTCCCGTCACCTGCGCGCCGGCGCTCGCGGCCAGCTCCCGCAGCTCGGCCAGGGACTCCTCGGCGGTGAATTCCGGGAGCTGGGGACGGGCCGCCTCGCCCGCCGCCTCCGCCGCCTGCCGGGCCGCCGTCGCCGCCGACCTGCCCCGGCGCGCCCCGGCCCGGGAATCAATGCCCACCAGGAAGGCGCGCTCCACCTCCCCGCTACGGCGGGCGGGTGCGCCGCTTCGGGGGCCCCGCGAACGACTGCGAATGGCTTATCCCTCCGTGCGCGAGGGAGCCGCCCCGATGGAATCGGGGCCCCCGGCCGCCGGCCGGGCCTCGGCCGGGTGCGCGCTCCGGGGCATCACCACGGTGGAGATGGCGTGCTTGAAGATGAGCTGCTCCTGGGCGCCCGTCTCCAGCACCACCGAGTACTTGTCAAAGGACCGCAGGCGGCCCGTGAGCTTGACCCCGCTCATCAGGTAGATGGTGATGGCTGTCTTGTCCTTGCGGGCGCTGTTGAGGAAGGAATCCTGGATGTTCTGTGCCGGCTTCGTATCCATCCGCCGATCTCTCCTTGGGAAGCAGCTCCTACCATACGGCTTCGGGCCCCGCCTTTTCAACCGCCTTTTCAACCGCCTATTCTTCCGATTGTCATCCTGAGCCCCGGCTCTGCCGGGGCGAAGGACCTGGGTTCTTGCATTTTTAATTTTCCTTTTTCCTTTTTCCTTTTTCCTTCGTTGTATACTCGTCCCCGGCACGCTTCCCAATCTCAAGTTTGCGGAGGAACCCGAATGGCACTCCCCAGCCTCTTCGCCCTGGCCGCTCCCATCCTGCTCCCCGAAGACTCCAACACCAACATCCTCATGCTGCTGCGCTGGCTCCACTTCCTGGCCGGCATCACCTGGATCGGCATCCTCTACTTCTTCAACCTGGTGAACGTGCCCTTCATGAAGCAGGTGGACGCCGGCATGAAGCCCAAGGTCTTCGAGCACCTGACCGGGCCCGCGCTGTGGTGGTTCCGCTGGGGCGCGGTGGTCACCGTGCTCGCCGGCGTCACCTACTGGATGATGATCGGCTCCACCGACGCCAGTAACGGCGGCGCCCGCCCCGCCACCGCCTTTGGCACCTTCTTCTGGATCTGGCTCGCCGTCTTCGCCATCGAGTACGTGCTCATCAAGGTGGTGGGGCTCAACAAGGGGCCCGTCCTGGCCGCCATCATGGTGGTGCTGGTCGTCGCCGCCTCCTGGCTCTACCTCTCCCTCAATTCCCATGGTTGGGAGAGCAACCGGATGCTTTCCATAGGGATCGGCGGAGGCATGGGGCTGGTGATGATGCTCAACGTCTGGGGCATCATCTGGCCCAACAACAAGAAGGTCATCCAGGGGACGCTCGCCGGCACGCCCCCGGCGGACGCCGCCACCCTGGGGCGCCAGGCCTTCCTGGCCTCGCGCACCAATGCCTGGCTCTCCCTCCCCATGCTGTTCTTCATGGCCGCCGCCAGCCACTACCCCATGTTCACCAACATCACCACCACGCCGTAGCGTCTTGGTCTTTACGTCCCGAGCGTAGCGAGGGAGCCCTACTTTAGCCGAGGGCTCCCTTCCCTGGGTCCCCTTCTGCTGGTTTACACTCCGGGCCAGCCTGGGAGCCCACGCTGGCCACACCCTCACCCCTGTCATCCTGAGCGAGGGACCCTACCTGCCCTGCCTCCCTCTTACGACTGTCATCCTGAGCGAGGCCCGAGCCCGCCCCACGCGGGCGATGGGCCGAGTCGAAGGACCCCGCGAACGCTCGCCAGGTCAAAGCGGCGAAATGGCATTTCCACGGGGGCGGGTGCCCGGCGAAGACATCCCGGGCCGGCGCTCCGCCTCCGCCCGACACTGCCCCCCTGGGGTCTTCCCGCGTCATGGGGGAATCCCTGGGTGCGCACCTCGTCGTGCCGGCTGGGTAGGGGGGCCTTCGACTTGGCGCTTCGCGCCTCGCTCAGGATGACAGTCGCACTGAGGGAATCCTGCTTTCCAGGGGTAGGGCTCTCTCGCTTCGCTCGAGATGTAAACCAAGAACCAGGCACACAAAAAATCAGGCCAGCCTTGCGGCTGGCCTGAAGGTTGGTTCGCCTGCCTTCGGTTAGAAGACCAGCTTCAGACCGAAGGTCATGCGGCGGCGGTTGCTGCCGTTGAAGAAGTTGTTCCCGAACGACCCACCCAAAGAGGCGGGGAAGTCGTCAATGAACGGATCCGGGTTGCCGCGGAACTGGCGGTTCAGCACGTTGAAAGCATTCGCCTGGAACTGGACCGTGACCCTCTCGGTGATCTTCGTGTTCTTGTACACACTGAAGTCCACGTTGTTCACCGTCTGACCCCGGAAGGTGTTCCGTCCCGAGCCCAGGAAGGGGCTGCCCAGAGCCAGCGAGGCAGTGTCATCGTTGAAGATCCAGTGCACCGCATCCGGGCTGGTCACGAGGCCGGTGAAGAAGTCAACGAAGTCTCCGCCGGTACACGTGTTCAGACACTGGCCGACCGTGTCGATAGGAGCGCCCGGATTCGACAGGATCGGGCGGCAGGTGTCCGCTCCGAAGAAGGTGATGGAGAAGTTGAGGTCACAGTAACTGTTCCCGAAGAACTGGCCGATGGCAACGGACTGGCCGCTGCGGTAGCGCCACACCCCGTTCACCTGCCAGCCACCCAGAACGTGCCCCGCGAACCCTTGCTGGCTCTTGTACCAGGGCAGGTCGTAGATCCAGTAGAAGGAGGCGACGTGCGGGTAGGAAAGGCCGCTGACCCCGCGCTCCGCCCGGTTGTTGTCGAAAGCGTTCTGCGCCCCGGCGATGGTGGTGCCGCCGCCGAAGGTCGAGAAGATCTCGCTCACGTTGTCAATGGACCGGCTGAAGGTGTAGGCAGCCCCCGCCGTCAGACCGTGCCAGCTCTGGAAGTCCAGCCGGGTCTGCAGCGCGTGGTAGATGGCCCACGCCGAGTTGGCCCGCGTCCGCACCAGACGGAAGTCGCAGTCGGCGCGGCCTTCCAGGAAGCCCGGACGGGTGGCATCGGTGCAGCCCGTCACCCCGGCAGGGATCTCGCTGGGGAAGTCCGCCGCCAAGGTGCCGCCACCGAAGGCGCCCGGACCGTTCACCAGGGGGTTCCCGTTGATGGTCTGGAAGTTGCCGACGGTGTGGTTGCCCGAGTAGCGGATCTCGAAGGCGATCTTCGGGGTCACCTGGCGCTGCACGCCCAGCGACCACTGCTCGGTGTAGGGGTTGTGGAAGTTGCGCGTCACCTGGGTCTGGGTCCGGAAGCCGGGATCAACGCCCAGTGGCATGAACGGCAGCCGGGCTGCTTGCACCTCGGCTCCGCTGTACGCCGTACCCGCCGGAACCTGGCGGCACACCGTGGTGCACAGCCCCGCGGTCAGGGAGGCCGCGTTCACCGTCGGCGCCACCGTGGCGACGTTGGCGAAGATGTTGTAGAACGCCGGGTCGTAGGCGATGCGGAAGCCGCCCCGGATGACCGTCTTGTCCCGCCCGAAGAAGCCCTCCCAGATGCGCGGAGTCCAGGCAAAACCCACGTTGGGCGACCAGTTGTTCATGTCGTTGCTAACCGCCGGCACCGTCCGGTCCTCCACCGGCATGGTGGTGTCCCAGAACGCCGTCGTCGGATCGGATTCGCGCGCCACCGTCAGGTTGTGCAGCAGGTTGATGGCCTGCTGGTTCATCTCCCAGCGGATTCCCAGGTTCAAGGTCAGGTTGTCCTTGATTCTCCAGTCATCCTGGAAGTAGAGGGAGACATCCTGCTCCTTGAAGTTGAAGAGCTGGCTGCCGCCCGTCAGGGCCAGGCTGGAAGCGATGTTCCGCAGCAAGCCGTTGAAGCCTTGAGAGGCCGGGAAGTTGAAGGTTCCCAACTGGTTGGGCAGGAAGTTGTTGGGGGAACGCTGCCGGGCATACTCCCCGCCGAACTTGAAGGTGTGCTTGCCATGCACCCAGGTGGCGTTGTCCTGCCACTGGGAGTTGTTGACCAGCCGGTCCTGGGGCAGGTTGTTCTGCTGCCCAAAGTCCAGGAAGCCACCCGGCATGTTGATGCCGGTGGGGCAGGAGAGCACGTCCGCCACCGTGCAGTTCGCGAACTTGCCTCCCGCCTGCCCCCCGAAGGTGAACTTGGCGCGGGAGTAGCTGAAGCGTACCTGGTTGATGAAGGTATTGGTCCAGTTCCGCACCCAGTCCAGGCCGATCTGCTGCGTGCGCCCCGGCACGTCCACCCAGGCGCCCGCCGAGACCCGGCCGCTCACTCCAAAGTAGGCATCCTGGAAGATGTAGCGGGCGAATAAGCGGTCCTTCTGACTCAGCTGGATGTCCACGCGGCCGGACAGTTCATGGTCCTTGAAGGGATTGGGGATTCTGCGCTCCACGGACGAGAAGGGCACGCCCGCCAACGGCGTCACGCCGTCAGTCACGTTGAGAGTAGTGATAGCGCTGGAAATATGCGGATTGCCCAGCGGGTTCGCATAGGGGCCGTTGGTCAGCAGGGCGCCCAGGCCGGGATGGCTTGGGCAACTCGGCACCACGCCGGCGCAGTAAGTGGCCGCCAGCATTGTCAGGCCGGCCTCCGTCGGGGTGATATTGGAGCCGGAGCTGCCCACCGCCTCGGCGGCGACCCGGTCGTACATGTAGGAGCCGAAGAACCAGGCCTTGTTCTTGATGATGGGTCCGCCCAGGGTGAAGCCCTGCCGGTTCTCGATGTACTTCGGTTGCGTGGGGGGCACGCATTCGTCGCCGGTGAAGGGGACGCCGTCCGGGTCGGGGTTCTGCCCCGGCGCGCAGAAGCCAAACAGCTCGGACTTCTCGTCGTTGGAGAGCGAATCGGTGTAGGCATTGGTGTGGAACCAGAACACCGTCCCGTGGATGCTGTTGCTTCCCGACTTGGTCACGTAGTTGACCACCGAGCCCATGTTGCGCCCGTACTCGGCGCTGAAGTTGTTGGTGATGATCTGGAACTCGGCGATGGCGTCCTGGTTGCCGAAGAAGAACGAAGGGCCGGCCACCGAGTTATCGTTGTTCGACTGGCCGTCGATCTGGAAGTTGTTGGAACGGCCGCGCTGGCCATTCGAACTGATGTCCGCGCCGTTGGTGTTGCTGAAACCCTGGTCGCCCGCCCCCGCCACTCCCGGAACCAGCAGGGCTAGCGCGTCAAACCCGTTGCCGATGGGCAGGTCAGTCACCTTGCGGGTCGTAAAACTGGTCAATACCTGGGAGCTGTTGGACTCCACCAGGGGCGCCGTGCCTTCCACCGTCACTACCTCGGTGGTGCCGATGGTCAGGGTGCGAACCGCCAGAGAGGTATCCCGGCTGGAGCTCACCGCCACGTTGGTGATCTGCAGCTTGGAGAACTTGGCTGCTTCGATGGTCACCGTGTAGGTGCCGACCGGCAGGGAGCGCAGACTGAACAGGCCGCCTTCGCTGCTGGTCGTGTTGAACTGCTGATCCGTGCCTACCAGCTTGGCGGAAACCTTGGCTCCGCTGATTACCGCGTGCTGCTGGTCCTCTACCACGCCCGAGATCGAGCCGGTACTAATGCCCTGCCCGAACGCGAACGTTGCCGAGAACACGAACAGAACCGTGAGGATCAGGGTTCCGACTTTGCGACGAAAGTCGTATGACATCTTGCCTCCTAGAAGTTTTGAGCTCTCTTGCATTGAATAGCTGAGAAACGGTACCCCTGTTAGTGCACCTGAGCAGCCAAAGTCATGCACGTATAAGTTGCTTATTTTCAACATATTGGATAGGGGGCTGCTGAATTAGGCTACGCTTTCTAGGAGCTTCCATGTACAGCCTATGGAATTCTGTATTATTCGGATAATTCCTCAGGGCACAAAAAATCACCTTGAGGCAGAATAGACACATGCCTTCTACCCCCTTCCAGCTCGGGATCGGCCTCTTCAACCGCGGCCGCTTCTTCGACGCCCACGAGGTCTGGGAGGACGTCTGGCGGCCCTCCCGCGGCCGCAGGCGGCGCTTCCTCCAGGCCTTGATCCAGGTGGCGGTCGGGCTTCACCATCACTCCACCGGGAACCTGACTGGGGCGCGCTCCCTGCTGGCCCGCGGTGGCAATACCCTGGCCCTTTACCCTGCCGTCTACGCCGGCCTGCACCTCGCGCCTCTGCGCCGCTCCCTCGACGCCTGGCGCGCCGCGCTGGCCGAGGGCCGCCCCGCGCCTCCACTTCCCCGGCTGGAGCTTTCTTGAGATTTACATTCCGAGTCCCGCTCTGCGGGACGAGGAAGCCCTACCCTGGCGACGCGGCTGGGTAAGAGAGTAGGGCTCCCTCGCTGCGCTCGGGATGTTAGGAGCAGAACCGCAAGCCAGTGCTAGAATCTGGGCCTCAGATGGCCAAGGCGACCGCCACCAAACCGCGCCCTGCCTCGCGCGCTGCCAAAAGCGGGCCGGCGCCCAAGTCCGGACCGGCGCCCGCAACGGTGCCCATGCTGGATCTGGGGCGGCAGTACGCCACTCTCCGCACCCAGGTGCTGGAGGCGGTGGAGCGCGTATTCGCCTCGCAGCGTTTCATTTTGGGCGAAGAGCTCCAGGCCTTCGAGCGCGAGGTGGCGGACTTCACCGGGGCCACCGCTACGGTAGGCTGCGCCTCCGGCACCGACGCTCTTTGGCTGGCCTTGCAGACGGTCGGCGTGGGGCCCGGCGACGAAGTCATCACCACGCCCTTCACCTTCATCGCCACCGCCAACGCCATCGTGCGCGCCGGCGCCCGTCCCATTTTGGTGGATATCGACCCCGGCACCCTCAACCTCTCTGCCGAAAAGGTGGAACGCCGGCTGGCGGAGGACCGCAGCGCGCGCCTGAAAGCCATCCTGCCGGTGCATCTTTACGGCCAGTGCGCGGACATGGATTCCTTCGAGCGCCTGGCGCGCGAGCATCGCCTGGCCGTGATCGAAGACGCCGCCCAGGCCTTCGGCGCGGGATGGCGCGGCAAGCGTGCGGGCTCGCTCGGCGCCGCCGCCGCCTTCAGCTTCTATCCCAGCAAGAACCTGGGCGGCTACGGCGACGGCGGCTGCGTCACCACCTGCGACCCCGCCCTGGCCGAGCGCCTGCGCTCCTTGCGCCACCACGGCAGCCGCGAGCGCTACTACCACGACGAACTGGGCTGGAACAGCCGCCTGGACGAGCTCCAGGCCGCCATCCTACGGGTGAAGCTGGGCTACGTGGAAGAGTGGAACAACCGCCGGCGCGAGTGCGCCCGCCTGTACGACCTTCTGTTCAAGGAGGCCGGGCTGCCCGCCGCTCCCGGGGCTGCGGCCCAGCTCGAAGGCCATCCCATCCAGCTGCTGGAAACCGCCGCGCAGGCCCACCACGTCTATCATCTGTATGCCATCCGCGCCAGCCGCCGCGACCAGCTCCGCAAGTTCCTCGCCGAGCGCGGCGTCTCCACCGAGGTCTACTACCCCCTCCCGCTCCACCTGCAGAAGGCCCTGACCTACCTGGGATACCGTCCCGGCGACTTCCCCGAAGCCGAGCGCGCCGCCGACCACCTGCTTGCCCTGCCCCTCTTCCCCGAGATCACCGAGGACGAGCAGCGGCACGTGGTGGATTCCATCGCCGCCTTCTATAGCTAGCTGTCATCCTGAGCGAGGGAGGGCTCCCGCGCGGTTTCTTCAGCGCGGGAAACCCGAGTCGAAGGATCTGGGTTTTTGCATTTTGCATTTTGCATTTTGCATTTCCTTTTTACTTTTTCCTTTTTACTTTTTCCTTGGTGTCTCCCCCACCCTCCTCACCATCACCCCGTTGAGCTTGTACTTGCGCTCCTCGGCGTTGCCGTCGTCGTTTTTCACGCGCAGCACAAAGAAGGGCAGCGTGCCCTCCTTGCCGAAGCTCTCCCGGCCCACGCGCACCGGCAGCACGCCGTCCAGCTTGCGCTCGCGGTACGCGGTCTCGTAGTGGCTGCGTTTGGGGTTCCAGGTGAACACCCGCGCCTGGTTGTAGTCGAAGGGCTGGCCGTCCTTGGGCTCAGACATCAGCACCAGATACTGCGGGACTTTCTTGTCTCCATCCGCTACCTCATTCAGCACGAAGCTGGCGATGATGCGCTGGCCCTCGGCGTACTGCGCCACTTCCAGCGGGATGTCCACGTCCAGCATGCGCCCCAGCACCCAGCCGGCGCGCCCCTGGGCATCGCGCGCCAGCCACCAATCTTCCATCACGGGACCCGGCGCCGCTCCCGGCTTGCCACCCGCTCCCGGCTTCGGCGCCGCAACCGCCGTCGCCTGCGCCGGGCCGGGCCGGGGACTCGACGCCCGTTCCAGCAGCGCCACCTTCGCTCCCTGCTCCAACTGATACAGCTTCTCCCCGTCGCGC
>CBRAFF010000027.1:0-10634 GCA_967755155.1 uncultured bacterium | reverse complement strand
ACGAAGCGTGCGCCGAAGCGCTGCTCGTTGGGGCCGGTCAGGGGATTCGTTCCTTGCAGGTTGATGTGGTCGCTCAGCGCCACCAGGCAGCCCGGACTGTACTTCGCGTTGATGCCGCCGGCGGCGTTGGTAAGGACGGCGGCGCCCACTCCCAGCCTTCCCAGCACGCGCATGGGGAAAACCACTTCCTGGGGGGAGCGTCCTTCGTAGGCATGCACGCGCCCCTGCAGGGCGGCGACGGCGGCTCCGCCGGCGCGTCCCAGCACCAGGTTCCCGGCATGACCCTCGGCAGTCGGCCGCGGAAAGTGCGGGATCTCCCCGTAAGGGATACGAACACCGCTCTCGAGCGTCTCCGCGAAGGCGCCCAGCCCGGAGCCCAGCACCAGCGCCACCTGCGGCCGCAAATCGCTCCGCGCCCGGATGGCGGCGGCCGCCTGCTCCGCCCGCTCGAACTCGCTGCTGGCAGCGTCTGGCTTCGCCTTCGGCATCAGATCAGCATCCCCACGATGGAGGCGGACATCAGGTTGGCCATGGTCCCGGCCAGCATAGCGCGGATGCCCAGGCGCGCTAGGTCTCCGCGTCTTTCCGGTGCCAGCGCCCCAATGCCGCCGATCTGGATGCCGATGGAGCTGAAATTGGCGAAGCCGCACAGGGCAAAGGTGGCGATGGTGAATGACCGCGGATCGAGCGACGCCTTCTGCGCTCCCAGCATGGTGTAAGCCACCAGCTCGTTCAGCACCATCCGCGTGCCCAGCAGGTTGCCGACGGCCATGGCGTCTCTTGCGGGAACGCCGATCATCCAGGCCACCGGGCCGAACAGCGCGCCCAGGATCTGCTCCATGCTGGACGGGAACCAAGTGAAGCCGCGGCCGGCCAGCACGCCGTGGATGCCGCCCAGGATGCCGTTGGCCAGCGCGATCAGCGCCAGGAAGGCAATCAGCATGGCGGCCACGTTGAGCGCCAGGTGCAGGCCGTCGAGCGTGCCGCGCGCAATGGCGCCGATGAAGTTTTCCTCCTTGGGCGCCTCGGCCGCGGCCAGCTTCACCCGCCCGGCGGTGACCGGCTCTTCCGTCTCCGGCACCAGCATCTTGGAGAGCAGGATGGTTCCGGGCGCGGTCATGATCACCGCTCCCAGCAAGTGCTTGGCCTCGATGCCGTACAGGATGTACGCCCCCATGATGCCGCCGGAGACGTGCGCCATGCCCGCGGTCATGATGGTCATCAGTTCGGAGAGCGTGGCCTTGGACAAATAGGGCCGGATGGTCAGCGGCGCCTCGGTCTGTCCCATGAAGATGCTGGCGGCCACATCCAGCGACTCCGCGCCGCTCACTCCCATCAGCCGGGTCATCACCCACGCCATTTGCCGGATGATGAACTGCATGACGCCGAGATGGTAGAGCAGCGCGAAGAACGCCGAGATGAAGATGATGGTGGGCAGCACCATGAAGGCGAAGTAGAAGCCCATGGGAGAATCCTTGGCGCCCAGTGGGCCGAAGACGAACTGGGAGCCGGCGAAGGAGTACTCCAGCAGCTTCTTCACACCGCTGCCCGCGGTGGCCAGCACCGTGCGCCCGAATTCCACCCGCAGCACCAGAATGGCGAACAGCACCTGCAGGCCCAGGCCCCAGAGCACGGTCTTCACCCGGATGGCGCGGCGGTTGGTGGAAAAGAACCAGGCCAGCGTCAGCAGCACCGCGATCCCCAGCAATCCCGTCATTCGCTCCATCTCACCATCCTCATGCCGATTCGTTCCCCAGGACCTGCCGCACCAGTCCCGCTCCCGCTTTGGGGGCGTCAGGGACGATCGCGTAGCTTTCTTCGAGCAACGAGCGCGCTTCTTCCAGATGCCATTCCGAGTTGTAATGCAGGGTGCAGAGCGGCTCGCCGGCGGAGACCGCGTCGCCCACCTTCTTGTGGAGTTCCAGCCCCACGGCCGGATCGATGGCATCCTCTTTCTTTTCCCGGCCGCCGCCCAGCAGCATGCTGGCGATGCCAACCTGTTCGCAGCGGATGCTGCCCACATATCCAGCCGAGCGCGCCGTGACGGTGCGAGTGCCGGCCGCGTGCGGCAGCTTCGCAGGCTCGTCGATGGCGCGCACGTCGCCGCCCTGCAGGCGCACGATCTCGCGGAACTTCTCCAGTGCCTTGCCGCTCGCCACGAGCTGCGCGGCCAGTTTCTTGCCCTCGGACACGCTGGCCGACTTGCCTCCCAGGTGGAACATCCAGCCGCAGAATTCCAGGCACAGGTCGCGCAGGTCGGCGGGGCCGCCACCGCGCAGCACGTCCACGCATTCCTCGACCTCGAGCGCGTTGCCCACCTTGCGGCCCAGCGGCTGGTCCATGTCCGTGATCAGCGCCACCACGCGCGTGCCCATGCGCTGCCCGGTCTCCACCATGAGCCGCGCCAGGAAGACCGCGTCCTCTTCCTTCTTCATGAATGCGCCGCCGCCGGTCTTCACGTCCAGCACCAGGGCATCGATTCCCTCCGCCAGCTTCTTGCTCATGATGGAGGCGCAGATGAGGAACGGGCTCTCCACAGTGCTGGTCACGTCGCGCAACGCGTACATCTTGCGGTCCGCGGGAGCGATTTCGGCCGTCTGCCCGATCAGGGCGCAACCGCACTGCTCCAGTTGCCGCAGGAATTCGTCCAGGGCAAGGTTTACTCGGAAGCCCGGGATGGCCTCCAGCTTGTCCAGCGTCCCGCCGGTGTGCCCCAGGCCGCGGCCGCTGATCATCGGCACCAGCAACCCGCCCGCCGCCACCACCGGAGCGATGACCAGCGAGGTCTTGTCGCCCACGCCGCCCGTCGAGTGCTTGTCCACCTTGCGCCCCGGGAGGCGGGAAAGGTCCAGCACTTGCCCCGAGTGCAGCATGGCGTCGGTGAGCGCCGCCAGCTCCGCTCCGGTCATGCCGCGCAGCAGCACCGCCATCAGCCACGCAGCGACCTGGTAGTCGGGAATCTCGTCCTTGGTATATCCCAGCACCAGGAACGCAATCTCGTCCCGGGTCAGTTCCAGGCCGTCCCGCTTCCGGCGGATGATATCCACCAGGCGCATTCAGGCCTTCTTTCCTCGCGCCGGCGCGCCCAGCTCGCACAAGATGGCGGCCGACGAGCTGGTTCCGATGCGGCTGGCCCCCGCCTCGATCATGGCAGTGACATCGGCGGCGGTGCGGATGCCGCCCGCAGCCTTCACCCCGGCCCGGTTCCCCACTACGCGGCGCATCAGGGCCACGTCCGCTACCGTGGCGCCCCCGCCGCCGAATCCAGTGCTTGTCTTGACGAAGTCTGCGCCGGCTGCCAGCGCCAATTCGCAGGCCAAGACTTTTTCCTTTTCGGAAAGCAGAGCGGTCTCCAGAATCACCTTCACCAGGACGCCGGCGGCGTGCGCGGGCCGGGTCACGGCGCGGATGTCGTCGCGGACCCGCTTGCGGTCGCCCGCCTTGAGCGCCCCGATGTTCAGCACCATGTCCAGCTCGCTGGCCCCGGAACGGATTGCTTCCTTGGCTTCGAAGCGCTTGGTTGCGCTGAGCGATGCACCCAGGGGAAAGCCCACCACCGCCGCGACGCGCACCGAGGTCCTGCGCAGCTTGGCGGCAGCCAGGGCCACATGCGCAGGGTTCACGCATACCGCCGCCACGCGGAAGTGCCGGGCCTCCTCACAAAGCTGCACCACCTGGGACGCGGTGGCTTCCGGCCGCAGCAGGGTGTGGTCGAGCAGGCGGGCCACCTCGCGCCAGGAAGGCGTCGCCGGCTTATGGGAAGGACGCTTGTGCCGCGCCTGGCTTGGCATAAGGAAGCGGATTCTACCACTCCGCCGCCTTTACTTTTCCGAAGGGTCGATCATTTCCGGCGGCAGGATGCAAACGTCGCTGAGGTTGCGATAGCGGCCCGCGCAGTCCAGGCCGTACCCCACCACGAACTCGTTGGGGATCTCGAAGCCCACGTAGTCGGCGCGCACCGGGATTTTGCGGCGCGCCGGCTTGTCCAGCAGCGCGGCCACGCGCAGCGTCTGCGGCTTGTGCGCGGCAATCACTTCCTTCAGGTAGGTGAGCGTCAGCCCCGTGTCCAGGATGTCTTCCACCAGGATGACGTTCTTTCCCTCCAGCGAGTGGTCCACATCCTTGGTCAGCTTCACCTCGCCCGTGCTCTTGGTGCGGTCGCGGTAACTGGAGATGCCGAAGAAGTCGAAGTGGGCGTCGAGCTGGATGTTGCGCGCCAGGTCGCTCAGGAAGATGGCTGCGCCCTTCAGCACCGCCACCAGCACCACGGACTGCCCCGCGAAGTCGCGCGTGATCTCCGCCCCCATCTCCGCCACGCGGTGGGCCACCTGGTCACGGCTCAGCAGGACTTTCAGTTCGGCCATCCTTCCACCGTTCCTCGCTCAAAAGCGAAAACTATCGGGTAGCAGTTCCTCGATGCGGCTCTCTTTCCATCCCTTCGCGGTCCAGAACATCACCACGGCCTCCGGGCCGAACTCGAAGATCACCTGCCGGCAGGCTCCGCACGGGGAGCAGGGAAGCCGCTTGCCGTTCACCACCGCCACCGCCCGCACCCGCAGCCCCGGCCCTTCCCGCGCCACCGCGGAATGGATGGCGGTGCGCTCCGCGCAGTTGGTCAGGCCGTAGGACGCGTTCTCCACGTTGCAGCCGGAATAGATGGCGCCCTTGGCGCTCAGGACGGCGGCTCCCACCAGGAACCGCGAATACGGAGCATAGGCGCGCCGCAGCGCCGCTTGCGCCGCGCGTTGCAGGCGTCCGCGCTCGACCGCCGACAACCCGGCCACGCGACGCAGCTTCCTGTGTTTTTTCATTTCCGCGCCTGCTCGGTTCGAGGCATCACGCTGGTCAACCGGCCTCCGCAGACCTCCGAAGGTGGGGAATGATACCTGATACCATGCTGGTGAGAACAGGCCGGAACGTTGATTTGGGAGTTGTGGTGACCGACCGCGAGTACATGCAGATGGCAGTGGAGAAGGCGCACGAGGGGATAGCCGCCGGCCAGACGCCCTTTGCCGCCGTCATCGTGCGCGCCGGAAAGGTGGTGGCCGCCGCCCACAACACGGTGTGGCGCGACACCGATCCCACCGCCCATGCCGAGGTCAACGCCATCCGCCAGGCCGCCCGCGCGCTGGGCGGGATCGACCTCGGCGGCTGCGAGATGTTCACCACGTGTGAGCCTTGTCCCATGTGCCTGAGCGCGATTCACTGGTCGAAGATCGCCCGCGTCGTCTACGGTGCCACCATCGCCGATGCCGCCGGCGCCGGTTTCTCTGAACTGCTCGTCGGGGCCGCCAAACTGGCGGAGATGAGCGGCAGCCCGCTCCGCGTCGAGGCCCTCCCCGCGTGCGAGGATTGCCGCGCCCTGTTCACCCAGTGGCGCAGGACCGGTAAGAGCGCAACCTACTAGATCCCTCGCTCCGCTCGGGATTTCGCCGGCGGGCTCCCGCTCGGCTCGCCTCGCTCACGCCCGCCAGGCGGCTTAACTTGAACCGCGTCCCTCCCCCGGATATAGTTTGTCCCGTCTGCTGTGGAGGAGCCCATGCCGCGGACCGTCCGTTGCGCACTGATCCAGGCGAAAAATGTGCTGGGGCCCGCGCACTCCATGGCCCGCATCCGCCAGGCCATGGTGGAGAAGCACCTCAAGCTCATCCGGCAGGCGGCCCGCAAGCGCGTCCGCATCCTCTGTCTCCAGGAACTTTTCTATGGGCCCTACTTCTGCGCCGAGCAGGACATCCGCTGGTACGAGCTCGCGGAAAAGGTGCCGGCGGGCCCCACCATCCGCCTGATGCAGAAGGAGGCCGCCCGGCACCGCATGGTGCTGGTGGTCCCGGTCTACGAGGAGGACCTCCCCGGGCTCTACTTCAACACGGCTGCCGTGATCGATGCCGACGGGCGTTATCTCGGCAAGTACCGCAAGCACCACATCCCGCACTGCCACCCCGGGTTCTGGGAGAAGTTCTATTTCACGCCCGGCAATCTGGACTATCCCGTTTTCCAGACCAAGTACGCTAAGGTCGGCGTCTACATCTGCTACGACCGGCATTTTCCGGAGGGCGCGCGCATCCTGGGACTGAACGGAGCCGAGATCGTCTTCAACCCTTCGGCCACCGTGGCCGGCCTCTCCGAGCACTTGTGGGAGCTGGAGCAGCCGGCGCACGCCGTGGCCAACGGTTACTTTGTCGGCGCCATCAACCGCGTGGGCAAGGAAAAGCCCTGGAGCATCGGGGAGTTCTACGGCAAGAGCTACTTCTGCGATCCCCGGGGCAGGATCATCGCCCAGGCCTCCCGCGACAAGGACGAAGTCCTGGTCGCCGACCTCGACCTGGACATGATCCTCGAGGTGCGAAAGACCTGGCAGTTCTTCCGCGACCGCCGCCCCGACAGCTACGCGGCCCTGACCGCGCAGACCGCCGCGGCCGCTGCCGCCGACTGAGGCCCTATGACCCGAGAAGAAATCCTGCGCAAGCAGAAGCAGTTCCTGTTCCCCTCCGTCAGCACCTACTTTGACCAGCCGCTGGTGGCCGATCGCGCCAGCATGCAGCACCTATGGGACATCGAGGGCAACAAGTACCTGGACTTCTTCGGCGGGATCGTGACCATCTCCGCCGGCCACGCCAACCCGCGCATCACGGCAAAGATCAAGGCACAGGTGGACCGCCTGCAGCACTGCTCCACTCTCTTCCCCACGGAGGCTGCGGTGGCGTTGGCGGAGAAGCTGGCGCAGGTCACCCCCGGCGAGATCACCAAGAGCTACTTCACCAACAGCGGCTCGGAGGCCAACGAGACCGCCATCCAGCTCGCCCGCGTGCACACCGGCCGCTACGAGGTGCTGGCCCTGCGCCACGCCTACAGTGGCCGTTCGCAACTGACGCAGTCGCTCACCGGGCAGTACAGCTGGCGGCGCTCGCTGCCCTCCGGCTTCGGCGTGGTGCACGCCCTGAACCCGTACTGCTACCGCTGCCCGCTGGGGATGAAGTATCCCGACTGCGGCGTGGCCTGCGCCCAGGACATCGAGGCCGTCATCCAGACCACCACCTCGGGGCAGATCGCCGCTTTCATCGCCGAGCCCATCCAGGGCCTGGGCGGCTTCATCACCCCGCCCAAGGAGTACTTCAAGATCGCCTTCAACATCGTAAAGAACTACGGCGGCATGTTCATCGCCGACGAGGTCCAGACCGCCTGGGGACGCACCGGCAAAAAGTGGTTCGGCATCGAGCACTGGGAGGTGACGCCGGACATCATCACCGCCGCCAAGGGCTTGGCCAACGGCGTGCCCATCGGCGCCACCCTCACTCGCCCGGAGATCGCAGATAGCTTCAAGGGCCTGCAGATCTCCACCTTCGGGGGCAATCCTGTCTCCTGCGTGGCCGCCCGCGCGACCATTGAGCTGATCGAGGAAGACCGTTTGCTGGACAACGCCCACCAGGTGGGCGGCTACTTCCGGGAGAAGCTGGAGGAGTTGCAGGAGAAATATCCGCTGATCGGTGACGTCCGCGGCATGGGCCTGATGCAGGGCTTGGAGCTGGTCCGCGACCGCGAGAGCAAGGAGCCGGCGCCGCAGGAGACGGCGCAGTTCATGGAGGAGTGCCGCCGCCGTGGGTTGCTGATCGGCAAGGGCGGCCTGTGGGGCAACGTCATCCGCATGTCTCCGCCGATGAACATCGGCACAGCGGACGTGGACGAGGCCATCGGCATCATGGACAAGGCGTTTGCCACGGTGATGGCCGGCGCCGCGGCAATGCAGAATGCAAAGTGAAAACCAAGGAGAATCAACGGGGTATGGCCATGATCGCTGAAACCGCCGTCGCGCGGGCCATGAATTTCGTCAACGGTCGCTGGGTCGAGTCCTCCGGCAGTCGCAAAGTCGAGCGCCGCAACCCGGCCAACCGCGACGACCTGGTGGGCGTGGTGTCGCTCTCCACCCGCGAGGAGACCCGGGCGGCCATTCAGGCCGCGGCCTTGGCGTTCCCGGGATGGCGGGCCACGCCTGCGCCCGCGCGCGGCCGCGTCATCGCCCGCGTGGCCCAAATCATGAGCGAGCGACAGGCCGAACTGGCCCGCGTCCTCACCCGCGAGGAAGGCAAGACCCTCAACGAATCGAACGGGGAGATCCTCCGTTCCATCAACGTGCTGGAGTTCATGGCCGGCGAGGCCCGCCGCCTCGGCGGCGAGACCCTGCCCTCCGAACTTCCCCGCAATTTCGCCTACACCCTCAAGCAGCCGCTGGGTGTCGTGGCCTGCATCACGCCCTGGAACTTCCCGGTGGCCATCCCGGTGTGGAAGATCGCTCCGGCGCTGGTCGCCGGCAACACGGTGGTTTTCAAGCCGGCCACCATCACTTCTTTCACGGGCATGAAGGTCGTGGAGATGTTCGAGGAAGCCGGCCTCCCGCCCGGCGTGCTCAATCTGGTGGTGGGGTCGGGTTCGGAAGTCGGCGACGAACTGGTGGAAAACCCGGCCGTCAAGGCCGTCAGCTTTACCGGCTCGAACGAGATCGGAACGGCTCTCTATACCCAGGGCGCGCGACGCCTGAAGAAAGTGCAGTGCGAGATGGGGGGGAAGAATCCGCTGGTGGTGCTGGAGGACGCCGACCTGGCCCTGGCGGTGGAGAGCACGCTGCAGGGCGCCTTCGGCTCCACCGGGCAGCGCTGCACCGCCACCAGCCGCGCCATCGTGGTGGAGTCGGTGGCGGATGAGTTCGTCAACCGGCTGGCCCGGCGCGCGGCCGAACTCAAGGTGGGCGACGGCGCCCAGCCTGGCACCCACGTCGGCCCCATCGTGGACGAGTCGCAGTTCCAGACCGTTCTCCGCTACCTGGAGATTGGGAAGCAGGAAGGTGCCCGGCTGGTTTGCGGCGGCGCGGCCTTGCGCGAAGGCAGCTTCGATCGCGGCTTCTTCATTCCGCCCACCATCTTTGACCACGTCCAGCCCTCCATGCGCATCGCCCAGGAGGAGATCTTCGGCCCCGTGCTCTCCATCCTCCGCGTGCGCAGCTTCGAGGAGGCGCTGGAGGTGGCAAACGGCGTCGCCTATGGCCTGAGCTCGTCCATCTACACCCAGAACGTGGCCCGCCTGTTCGAGTTTGTGGAGGCCATCGAGACGGGGATCACGCACGTCAACTCCCCCACCACCGGCGGCGAGGCCCAGATGCCCTTCGGCGGCATGAAAGCCACCGGCGTCGGCTTGCGCGAGCAGGGAAAGGTCGCCCTCGACTTCTTCACCGAGCTCAAGGTCGTCTACGTGGACTACACCGGCGCCCGGCGGGAATCGAATATCTACTGATTCCCGTCCTTTCGGCGCTTTCATCAGATTTTGATAAGTACCCCTTTCCTTTCGGCCGCCTCCGGGTGTAGGATTCGGCCGCTCGGCTCCCCGACGTTCGACATTCCTACGGAGGCTTCATGACCACGCTGGCATCGCTCCGCGTTTTTGCGCGCCACGGCTTTCTGCTTCTGCTTTTGCTGACGGTCCTCCTGACACCCGCCCTCCTACTGGCCCAGCTGGGCGCCGGGCAGATGGAAGGCACGGTCACCGACCCCTCCGGTGCGTTGGTGGTCGGCGCCAAGGTGACAGTGACCAACGTCTCCACCGGCGTCGCCAGGGAACTGGTCACCGACTCCGGCGGCCGCTACCGTGCGGTCTCGCTCGAGCCCGGCCCCTACACCATCAAGGTGGAAGCGGCCGGCTTCGCGGCCCTGGAGCGCAAGGGCGTGGACGTGGTGGTGGGCCAGACCGCCAACGTGGACCTGAAGCTGAAGGTGGCGCGCGCCGGTGAGACCGTCGTGGTCGAGGATGCCGCCCCTCTGGTGCAGACGGAGAGCACCCAGGTCGCCTCCGTCATCAGCAAGGACGTGGTGGAAAACGTCCCCGTCGTCGGACGGCGCTGGGACAACTACGTGCTCCTGGCGCCGGGTGTCTCCACCGACGGCACCTTCGGCCTCATCAGCTACCGCGGCATCTCCGGGCTCTATAACAACAACACCGTGGACGGCGCCGACAACAACCAGGCCTTCTTCTCCGAGGCCCGCGGACGCACCCGCACCGTCTACACCTACAGCCAGGCGGCGGTGCGGGAGTTCCAGGTCAGCCTGAGCAACTTCAACGCCGAGTACGGCCGCGCCGCCGGAGGACTGGTGAACGCCGTGACCAAGTCCGGCGGCAACAAGTTCCACGGCGAAGCGTTTTACTTCATCCGCGATAGCTCCCTTGGGGCTCCCGACCCCTTCGCCGCGCGGACCGCGTTCCTGGTAACCGGCGATCCCAAGCTGCCCGAACGCCGCCAGCAGTACGGCTTCGCCATGGGCGGGCCCATCAAGAAGGAGAAGCTCTTCTGGTTCCTCAGCTACGACGAGCAGCACCGCGTCTTCCCCTACGTGGTCTCGACCTCCGGAGCGTCCGTGGATCCTGACCCGAGCACGCCCGGCTCCACCACTTTTTTTGGCAACGACTTTAACGGCGACTGCAGCACTCTGACCACTAACAATCGGCGGACCACATGCCAGTGGATGCAGAGCCAGATCACCGTCGTGGACCGCAAGGGCCTGAACAACGTCGCCCTGGGCAAGCTGGACTGGGTGGCGAGCCCGAACCACAACCTCTCCGTCTCCTACAACTACCACCAGTGGCGGGGCCGG
>CBRAFF010000026.1:0-10751 GCA_967755155.1 uncultured bacterium | reverse complement strand
TGCTGCTGAAGAAGTATCCGGAGTGCGCCCGCGCGCTGGCCAAGTACCGCATCAATCCGGGGAACGTCTCCATCGGCAAGAAGGACGACGACAACTTCCGCACCATGATCGAAGTGGCGGCGGAGAACCGGAAGCCGGTGCGCATCGGAGTGAACTGGGGCTCGCTCGACCAGCAATTGCTGACCCGGATGATGGATGAGAACGCCGCCCTGGCGGAACCGAAAGACGCGCGCGAGGTCACCATGGAAGCGATGGTGGAGAGCGCGCTGCGCTCGGCGCGGCTGGCGGAGCAGGACGGATTGGGCCACGACCAGATCATCCTGAGCGCCAAAGTCAGCGGGGTGCAGGACCTGATCGACGTCTATCGCGCGCTGGCGGCGCGCTGCGATTATCCCCTGCACCTGGGGCTGACCGAGGCCGGCATGGGCGCGAAGGGCATCGTCAGCAGCACCGCGGCGCTGGGCGTGCTGCTGCAGGAAGGAATCGGCGACACCATCCGCGTCTCCCTGACGCCGGCGCCCGGCGGCGACCGCAGCGAGGAAGTCCGGGTGGCGCAGCAGATACTGCAATCGCTCGGGCTGCGCAGCTTCACCCCGCAGGTCACCGCCTGTCCCGGCTGCGGACGCACCACCAGCACCTTCTTCCAGGAGATGGCGGAGCAGATCCAGTCCTACTTGCGGGAGCAGATGCCGCTGTGGAAAGAGCGTTATGCGGGCGTGGAAGAGATGAAGGTCGCGGTGATGGGATGCGTGGTGAACGGGCCGGGCGAGAGCAAGCATTCGAACATCGGCATCTCGCTGCCCGGGACGTTCGAGGAGCCCAAGGCGCCGGTGTTCGTGGACGGCCGCCTGATGACCACGCTCAAGGGCGACCGCATCGTGGCGGAGTTCATCCAAATCCTGGACGAGTACGTGGAATCCCGCTACGGCGCCAGGAAAAAAGAAGTCGCGCGCGTCTAGACCGCTGCCATCAGCGCCACTGCCACTCCCAGCCACACGCAAAAGACCACCACGTTCAGCGTCAGCCGGAAGACTGTGTTATCGAGCAACATGTTGTATCTGCCGTCCATAACGCCCTCCTTATCCCCATAGACGCGGCTGCCGATGAAAGGTAACTGCCCGCGCGCCTCAGTGAGCAATACGCGAAGGGTTGGGGAAAAGTTCCACGGCCTGCCCTCGGCAGCCCCTAAAGAACTGTCATGCTGAGCGAGCCCGGAGCCAGAGTAGGGGTCCTTCGACTCGGCGCTCGCGCACTCGCGCCTCGCTCAGGATGACAGCACTGCGGACCTGGGGTGCTGGCCTAGCCCCGGAGGTACTGATCTGCTTTCGTCTCCCAATCCGCGCGGGGCGGGGTGAAAACGTCGAGGTTGAGCGTATCTTCCAGGGCTTCGGCGGCGTGAGGGATGTTGGGCGGGATGACCAGCGTCTCCCCGGCGCGCACCACGATCTCCCTTCCCTCCAGCGTGAACTTGAGGGCGCCTTCCAGGATGCAGGTGACCTGCTCGTTGGCGTGGCTGTGCTCCGGCACCACCAGGCCTTTGCGCAGGACGAAGCGGGCGACGGTCACGCCGGCGCCGTTCACGTAGCGGCGGGCCAGCCTGGGGCTGAGCTGCTCTTCAGGAATCTCGTTCCAGCGGATGTGTTGGGTCATGGCTTCCCTTCTCTTGCGTCGGCTGACTGAGCGATGGGTTCCAGAACCGGGTAGTGGCGCACCAGCGTCTCCGGCGCCGCGACCGGCTGGCCGGTGAGGGCGTGCTTGAGCTGCAAGGCGTTGACCGCGGCCTGGCCCTCGAAGTGGTTGTTGGTGATGACGAAGGTGACCTCGGTCTTCGCGGCCACGCCCTCGATGCGCTTCTGCCAGCCCCCCAGCTCCTGTTCGGTGTAGAGGTAGTTGTAACGGTCGTTGCGGCTGTCGGAGTCGAACCACTGGTCGTAGTTGCGTCCGTGCAGGCGGATGTAGCCGATGGTCGAGGTGGCGTGCCCGGTGGGCGCGAGCGAGCGTCCCAGCACCGGCTGGTCGATGTTGCAGAAGGCCACGCCCTTCTCCGCGAAGTAGCGCAGGATGCCCTCGTTGTTCCAACTGGCGTGCCGCACCTCGACCACCTGGGGATAGTCGGCGAAGCGCCCCAGCAGGACTTCCATATAGTCGCGGTTCGGGTTGGTGTTGCGGAACGACACCGGGAACTGGATGAGCAGCGCGCCCAGGCGTCCTTCGGCGGCGACGGCATCCAGACCCTGCTTGGCCAGCACTTCGTCCTGGAGGTTGGGGACGAGCGTGGCCGCCGAGGTGGGCTCGATGACGGCGTTGGGCGAGTGGGTGAAGACGCGGTTGAGCTTGGCGGTGAAGCGGAAGCGCGGATTCACCGCGGCCACCTTGCGGCACCACAGCTTGCCCAACTCCGGCCGGATGTGCCCGTAGAAGGAGGAGTTGATCTCGATGACGTCGAAGTAGCGCGCCAAGTAGGCGGCGGGGTGCTCGCTCTTCTTCAATCCCGGAGGATAGACGATTCCCTCCCAGTCCTTGTAGGACCAGCCGGCGGTGCCGACCAGGATGTTTGCACTCATTTCTGGGGAGAGTAGAACACAACCACGACCCAGTAGGCGCCGGCGGGATAGCTGGGGGTGCGGGCGAAGCAGGCGCCCACGGAAAAACTCTGGGAGCGCTGGCGCGCCACTTCGTCGCGCAACTGCTCGGGGATGCGCTCGGGGTCGGCGCTGGAATAGGCGACGGTGTGCAAGGTGCCGCGCAGGCGGGGCGCGGGCCGATGGCTGGCGTCCACGGTGTCGCGCGCGGCCATGGCGCAGGCCTCCTCGCGTACTGGACCCAGCGTTTCGCGTTCGAGCGGCGGCAGGCCGGCTTGCTCGCGCAGCTCCTTCACCTGGCGGGCCACCAGTTTCTCCGCATCCTCCGAGTCATAGTCGGGGACGACGTGGGCGAAGTTCTCGGTGACGAACAGGTCGTCGCCAGCACGCACCGCGCCTACGCCCACCGAGTTCACCCGGGTTTGCAGGATGTTCTGGCGATGGCCGGGGGAGAGCAGGAAGTCCTCGTGCATCAGCTCGGCGTCGCGGGCGCGGCCTACATTCTCACCGACAAAGTCGAAACGCAGTCCGGTCGAGGCCACGCGCGGCCGCAGCCCCGGCTCCTGGGGGAAGCTGTGCGCCACCTGCGCGCGCTTCGCCATCTCCAGGGCGTGGGCGCGGGCCGCTTGCGCCAGCAGCGGGTCTGATTTCAGCCGGGGCAGGCCTTCGCGCTCGCGGCTCCGGTTGATGCGCTTCACCAGTTCGCGTTCGGCGTCGGGGTCAGGCGTCAGGGCGCGTTCCGGCGCGCCACCCGCGGCCACGAGCAAGGGCACCAGGGCCAGCAACGCCGCCCCGCCCACCCAGGACCTGGCCCTCACGCGCATGATTCATTAGACAACGCAGGCGGCCGGAAGGAACAGGAAGTTTTCAAGCTCCCGGAAAAGAAAAGGCCGCCCCTGTTTCCAGGGGCGGCCCGAGGGTCCAAGGATCGTGGTTACGGTGCAAACACCCACTGATTGTTGATGCCATCGAAGGCGTTCTTGGCCAACTCCTGAATGCTCTTCACATTCGCATACCAGAAGCTGCCCCCCGCATTCGACTGGCTCGCGGCGTACGCCAGCATCTGGGAGACCGTCATGCTGGTGGCTCCCCCGAAGGCGGCGCTCACGTTCTGAACACCCTTGATGTTGGTCAGATCGATGGTCGCCCCACCGATGGGGATAAGAGCGCCGATCCGATTGCCACCCAGTGCCGGGTCGCTGAAGTACACGTCCAAGGCTGTAGCCATCATCTGCGCCTTGAGCATGGCGTTCATGGAAGCGCCCGAGGAGTTCGCGGCCTTCACCAGGTTGTACACGTAGCTGGCTACGCCGTTGCACGAAGCGGTGGGGCTCAGGTTCTGGAACGGAGCCGCCGTCCGCAGCCACGTGCCCGAGTTGCAGACCCCGGCCGTGGATGCCCCGGTCTTGATGATGCCCTGACCGTTCTTGTTCTGCCAGAAGCCCATGGTCAGCGCCCCGGTCTTCAGGGGCCCGCAGGCCTGAACCGTCTGACTGGCGCTCTGCTCAGTCTGGACGATCACCGCCGTGTTGGCATAGCTCACGCAGTTGAAGGCCGGTACCGGGACGCTGCGCGCGTAGGTGAACGTCGCAGCACCCGAGGGCACGGTGACCGTGCCCAACGTGTTGGTCGCATTGTTGAAGGTGTCGGTGACGGTCAGGCTGGAGAAGGCATAGTTCGCCGTCCCCGAGGCCGAACTGCCCGGCGTAGAGGCTGCGCCAGCGTCCCAGGTGACGGCGGCGGTGTTGACGCCGCTGTTCGCCGAGGGCACCGAGCTGAAGGTGCAGCTGTAGGGGAGGGTCGCCGACGAGCTGGCCCCGACCGAAACGCCGGTGCCACCCGTTACCGTGCAGGAGCCGCCGCCATCGCTCAGCGAATCGCCGACGTCGGCCGTGATGGACTCCCAGTCGTTGGGATTGCTCACGGTAATGTCGCCGCTCACCGTCCAGGCGCTGGTGGTGACATTCACGGTGTAGTTGAAGGTGGCCGAGCCGCCCACCTGCCTGATCAGCGTCTTGTCGACCGCCTTGGTGATATTCGAAAGGTAGGCAGTGGAGGCGGTCTTGCTCACCGTGAGGTCCGCGCCCACGCACACTCGCACCGTCTCGCTATCACTGCCCGTGGTGCTGGTGGTGTCGGTGGTGAAGGTCGCGGTGTTCTCCTGGCTGACGCAGGTTCCCGACCTCCCTTCCACGGTGTGGGAGTAGGTGAAGGTGGCGGGGCTGGCATCGGCGTAGCTGACCGTGCCCAGGGTTCCCCCGCCCAGCGGATCGGTGATGGTCACGGTGCCGTCGATGATGGCGTTGCTGAAGTCGACGCCGGCCGTGCCTGAAGCCTCGCCGTTCGCCCAGGACGCAGTCGCCGTGTTGGTTCCGGCGCTCGGCATGCTGTCGTAGGTGCAGCTGTATGGCACATCGATGTGCTCACCGGCCTCAACGGCCTCGTTCAAGCCTCCGTTGGCGTCGAGGATGGTGCAACTTCCGCCGTTGTCCACCTCGTCGGTGACCGTGATGCCGCTGATATCGGCGGGCGTGTTGTTGGACACCCGGATGTTTCCGGTGACCACCCACCCGGTGCCGCCGTCATGCGTGACGCTCACCGTGTAGTTGAAGGTTCCGCTGCCGCTGCTGGTGGCGATCTCGTTGTCGTCTACGCTCTTCTCGATGCCCCAGGTGAACTTGTTGCTGGGGTTGGCGTCCTTGGTGACCAGCACCCTGCCGTCGCAACCGGTTTGGCAGTTGGGGTTGTGATTGCCGAAATCAGGAGCTTGCAGGTTGTCCCCTGGATTGAGGGCGACGGAAATCACTCCGCCGCTGACCGTGAAGGCCCCGTTGGTCCCATCCGCGGGCGCGGTCTGGGCCCAATCGACGCCCAGCGTGCCTTCGGTCAAGGTCACGGTCTGGGGGAAGCTGGAAACCGCGAAGGAGACGCAGCCGAAATCGTCGGTCTGGGTCTGCACCGTCTGGTTGGTCATATCTCCGGCGTCCACCCCGGTCGCGGTGAGCGGCCAGTGGGGGATGCGAGGCTCGCCTTCGTCCTGCGTGCCATTGCCATTCCGGTCGTTGTACTTGCAGACGGCGACGTAGGCCGCTTCCTGCTTTCTCACCTTGAAGTTGTCGGTCTTGGAGTCGCTGTTGCTGAAGGAGAGGGTGATGCCGTCCTCGCCCACGGTCGCGGCGCCCTTGGTGATGAGGTGCACCTTGTACTCGCCGCCTGCATTGGGCGTGTCGTTGTAGGGGATGAGCTGCACACCGATGCTGCCATTGGCGACGTCCGGGGCGCCATTGGCGTGGGCGCAGCCCGCGTCGATCGAACCCTGCGCGGCGCCCGCCATCTTCCCGCCTGAGACGGTCACCTGGCGGCAGACCGCTGGGTCGGTGGAGAGCAGCACCGCTCCCGACGGATTGGTCACCTGGAAGTAATAGTCGCCGTCGGGCAAGCCTTGGGCATGGGTGTTCTGCGGCCCACCATTCAGGTAGACGTCTGGCTTGGCTTCATAGATGTTGCCGTTGACAGTGGTGCCGCTGGCCGTGGTGGTATAGATGGCACCGAAGAATTGCGCGGCCAGCGCCACGCCTGCCAGCATCAGGATGCACAGCAGCCCCATACTCCAAGTCGAAAGAGCCTGCTTGGTTTTCCCATTCAGGTACATCATTTTCTTTTCTCCTCAAAGAAACTCGGTTTCAATTCGATTGACCTGTTGCAAGGGGGACTGCAGCATCAAACGCGTCTCGCGCGCCCGGGCGCACGAAGTTGTAATCCAGAATCTTGGCGGCCAGCTCCGGGCGGCCGTCTTTTCGCATGGCCCGCACGATCTCGCCCCAGCAGAGAACTTCCGGGGCCATTCCCGCCTGCGGGACCTCCAGCACCAGACTGATGTCCACCGCGGTCCTCAAGTCGACATCGTCCTCGGCCCGGAACAGCACTCCCGAGCGGCTGATGTTTTCCACGGTTCCCTGCTTCCAGCTTTCCTGGCCGACCGGCCGATAGCGCAGGGTCATGGGAATCGTGAATCTTTGTGCGCGTGCGATTTCCGGTTCCACGATGCCCTTTCTCTGCGCTTCCCCGAATCGAACCTGGCCTGACGAAACAGTGCGCAGAATACGTGTGCGCCCGAAACTTGAGAATGGCCTGCTGGTGGGGTTCGGAGGGAAGAAGGTGGTGCCTGCAAATGGCACTAAGGTGCTATATGGAGTCTGTTTGTTTTCAATCAGATATGGCGGTCTGGGCCGGACGGGTCCCCCACCAGCTTGTGATGTACAGCAAACAGGGCAAGTTCCAGGCGGTTGGAGACGCCCAGCTTGTCGAAGATATTGGTGAGGTGATGCTTGACCGTGTCTTCGCTGATGGCGAACTTCTGGGCCACGTCGCGATTTGTGTATCCGCCCACGATGGCCGCGACGACCTCCAACTCGCGCGGCGTCAAGCCAAAGTTTTTTCGCCCCGGCTCTTTCTGGCGGCCGCCTCGAGCCCCTTCGCGAAGAAACTGAACCAGGTCGGAGACGCTCTCGCGGCCCACCCAAAACTCGCCATTCATGACCGCGCGGATGCTCTTCAGCAGCAACTGGGTGGCGGATTCCTTCATCACCACGCCGCGGGCGCCCATTTGCAGCGCCTGTACGATCTGCGCCTTTTCGATCGCTGCCGTCAGCAGAATGACGCGAAGGTTCGGACTGGCGTCCGCCAGCTCCCTCAGGGTGTCGAGTCCGGTTTGCCGGGGCATGGCCAGGTCCAGCAAGAGGATGTCCGGCTTGAGCTTGACCGCCAGCTTCAGCGCTTCGATGCCATCGGCAGCCTCGCCCACCACCGTGAGGCCCGGGTCGGCTTCCAGGAGGCGCCGCAATCCGTCCCGGAAGATGGCGTGATCGTCGGCGATCAGGACGCGGACCGGCTGGGCGTTTTCAGCCATGGTGCTTGTGACCCCCGGCAGAGAGCGTGATCTCCAGCCGCGCTCCCCGGCCAGGAGTGGATTCTACCGTGAGTTCCCCGCCCATGGAGCGGACTCGTTCCTTGATCACCAGCGGCCCCTTGCGGGCGGAATCCAGATCCGCCTGGGTGAAGCGCCCGACAAACTCAAAGCCCCGGCCATCGTCGTCGATGACCAGCTTCCACATGCCGCCTTTGCGGCCCAAGCGAACGACGGCGTTGCTGGCGGCGCTGTGCTTGCGCACGTTGACCAGAGCCTCCTGCACGATGCGCGCCAGCTCACGGCAGACGCGCGGCGGCAGCGAGACCTCCTCCAGGTCGGTGACAAAGGTGGCGGAGATGCCGGTCTCCCGCTGGAAACGCTCGACCGAATCCGCCAGGAATTCCAGAAGCTTCTGGGGGGCGATCTCCACCGGTTTCATCTGCTGCATCAATTCCCGCAGGGCCATCACCTCGTCGCGCAGCAAGCGCTGGATGTGCTCCAGTTCGCCGGCCACCGCTTCCGGCTGGGCGCCGGCCTTCCGGCGCAACACGTCTACCTGCATCTCCACCGCGATCAAGGACTGGATGGCGCCGTCATGCAGCTCCCGGGCCACGCGGGCCCGCTCCATGGCTCCGGCCCGGGCGCGAAGCCGGCGCAGCAAGTACACGTTGTAGACCACGGGTCCGACGGTGCGCATCAGCATCTGCAGGAACCGCAGGTCGGATTTTTCCTCCGCCCAGCGGGCGGGATCGAGGATGAGAATGCACCCCGAGAATTCCTGACCGAAGCCGATTGCCGCTCCCAGGAACGACCGGCAGGTTTGGTCGACAAGAAAGTCGTCCGGGAGCTCGGGAGGAGGATGCAGCTTCTTCCCCTGCTCATCCAGGCAGACGTAGCTCCAGGCTGCCTTGGCATCGCCCGCCTGCATCCGGCGACCGCGCCAGGCGGCGCCTTGGGGAGGAACCAGGGTTGCCGGGCGCGGGGACTCTATTTCCTTAAGGTGCAGCAGGGCTTCCTTGCTACCCGGCTTGCGCTCCGCCTGCCACAAGAAGAGGCGCGCGCTGGCGACCTCCTCGACCAACAGCAGCACCCGTTCGCTGTTGAAGATGTGGAGCAGCTCGTCCAGCACCGCCTGCAGGGTGGCACGCAGGCCGAGGTCCACGTGCGCCCGGGCCAGCAGGCGGGCGCTGGCCGTGTTCTCGGCACGCAGTTCCTTCTCTTCCTCTGCCAAGTACCCGAGAAGGAATCCCAGGATCATCAGATACGTCCCGCGCATGATGAAGCGGTTCAGCTCGTACTCTCCTTCGACCTCTCCCGCCAGTGGGCCATAGGACAGCAGGAGGGCTTCCCCAATCAGGATCCCCACCATGAGGGCCGCGGTGGCCACCGTTTCCGCCATTCTCCAGCGGTAGGCAGCGGCCAACAGCACAAACACGAAGAAGAGGAAGAAGGGACTGTTGGGGCCTGCAGTGAAAAGACAGATGGCGGTCGCCCAAACCACGTCGGCTCCGTGGATGAGCAGAACGGTGCGGCGGGAAAACTCGGTGCGGAAGCGGAGCAGGAGGAGGACGACGATGCTGAAGGCGATGTAGCCCGCCAGCAGGCCGTAAGCCAGGGAGACGTAGCGGATAGGCTCGGTGGGATCGATGTAGATGGCCGCCAGTGCGGTCACCGCCAGCAGGGCGCGGCCCACGGCCAGCACGCGCTCCAGGCGTTCCCGGGAACCCGGTTCCTGGGGGGTGGTGAACGTCAGTGCCAGGTCCGGCAGGGTCGGCATCCGCTCCCTCCCGAGAAGCAAGAGCGACGGCGGGATTATGTCGGATTCGGCGATTGCCCGCAACCGGGCCTACAGGCCGACCTCAATGCGTGAGCGTGGATCCAGATAGTCGCGCAGCCCGTCGCCGATGAAGTTGAAGGAGAGCACGGCCAGCATGATGGCCAGCGCCGGGAACAGGACCAGGTGGGGCGCGTCGAACAGATGGGCGCGGCCGTCGTTGAGCATGGAGCCCCAGCTCGCCGTCGGCGGCGGCACCCCCAGGCCCAGGAAGCTCATGGTGGCCTCGGCCAGGACCGCGCCCGCCATGCCGATGGCCGCCTGCACGATGACGGGCTGGATGATGTTGGGAAGGATGTGGCGGGTGATGACGCGCCAGTCGTTGGCGCCCAGGGCGCGCGCCGCTTCCACGAACTCACGCTCGCGGGTGGCCAGCACCTGCGCCCGCACCAGCCGCGCGTAGCCCACCCATCCCCCGATGGAGAGCGCCAGGATGAGGTTGAACAATCCCGGCCCCAGGAACGCGACAAAGGCGATGGCCAGCAGGAATCCGGGAAAGGCGAGGAAGGCGTTCATCACGATGACGGTGAAGATGCGGTCGAGCAGGCCGCCGTAGTATCCGGCGAGCGAGCCGAAGATGAGCCCGAGAAAGAGCGAGGCCGCGACCACGCTGCCCCCGACCAGGAGCGAGATGCGCGCGCCGTAGAGCAGGCGGGAGAAGATGTCGCGGCCCAGTTCGTCGGTCCCCAGCCAGTGGGCGGAGGAGGGCGCGGCCAGCCGGGCCGGCAGCTCGATGAACGCGGGATCGCGGGGCGCGAGCCAGGGCGCCAGCAGGGCGCACAGAACGAACGCCATCACCAGCACAAGGCCGGCCGCTGCCAGCGGATTCTTGCTCACGTGATTCATAAATGAGGTCTGGAGTCGCCACAGGGAACAGCAGATCCCTCGGTTGCACTCAGTCGCAAGTACAGCTCCTTCGTGCTCCCTCGGGATGACAAGTCGGTTGGACTCCTCTGTTCGGCACGGCTGAAGCCGTGCCCTGACACGAATCGCTCTCGCGCCGCCCAATCAGCAATCGTCAATCGGCAATCGTCAATATCCTTCACTGTCGTATCCTCTGCACTCAGTCGCAAGTACAGCTGCTTCGCGCTCCCTCGGGATGACAAATCTCGTGGACGTCTCCGCTCGGCACGGTCGCTCCGCGAGTCAGGGCTGAAGCCCTGACCTACCAAGCCGTGCCCTGACACGAATCGCTCTCGCGCCGGCAAATCAGCAATCGTCAATCGGAAATCGTCAATTCCCTTCACTGTCGTATCCTCGGGTTCACCAGGGAATAGGCGAGGTCGGTGAGGAAGTTGACCGCCACGTAGGTGAGGCCGATGGCCAGGATGCAGCCCTCCACCAGGGAGTAGTCACGGTTCGCGATGGCCTGCAAGGTCAGGCGCCCCAGGCCCGGCAAGGAAAAAATGGTCTCGGTGACGATGGC
>CBRAFF010000025.1:0-10848 GCA_967755155.1 uncultured bacterium | reverse complement strand
AGGGCTCGGCTTTCGAGATCGTGGCCGGCAGCGCGCGCCAGAAGGCCGTGCTGCCGCTGCTCGGGCGTCACAACATCTACAACGCCCTGGCGGCGGTGGCGGTGGCCCTCCAGCCCCTCCTGCGCCAGCAGGCGGGCATGCCGCTGGCCGAGGCCGCCGCCGCCCTGGCCACGCTCGCCCCTTCGCCGCTGCGCGGTCAGGTGTTCGAGCTCGACGGCGTCACCGTCATCAACGATTGCTACAATTCGAATCCCAAGGCGCTGAACGCCATGGTGGAGACGCTCGCCGGCATGGCCGCCAAACGCCGCATCGTGGTCGCCGGCGAGATGCTGGAGCTGGGTCCGGCCGGGGAGCAACTCCACCGCGAGTGCGGCCGCCGCATGGCCGGCCGCGGCATTGAGCGCCTGGTAGGCGTGCGCGGCGAAGCCCGCTTTCTGGTGGAAGCGGCCCAGCAAGCTGGGGTCGGCGCCGAGTATCTGGAATCCCCCGAGGAAGCCGGGGACTGGCTGGCGCAGAACGCGCGCCCGGGCGACGCCGTGTTGCTCAAGGCTTCGCGCGGCGTGCGCCTGGAGCGCGCCCTCGAAGTCTGGCAGGCGCGCAGCATAACGGTGAAGGCAGGGAAGTAAGTCCTTAGGGACAGACGGAGGAAGATTGCTCTACTGGCTGCTCTACCAGGTGCTGTTCGAGCACTTCAGCCCCTTCCGCATCTTCCGCTACCTCACCTTCCGCACCGCCTTCGCCAGCCTGACGGCGCTGTTCCTGGGGCTGATCGTGGGCCCGGCAGTGGTGCGGCGGCTGCGCGAGTTCCAGATCGGCCAGTACATCCGCGAGGACGGCCCCCAGGGACATCACCAGAAGGCCGGTACCCCCACCATGGGCGGGGTGCTCATCATCATCGCCATTGTGGTGCCCACGCTGCTGTGGGCCGACCTCTCCAACAAGTTCATCTGGATGGCGGTGTTCTCCACCCTGGCCTTCGGCGCCATCGGCTTTGCCGACGACTACCTGAAGGTCACCCACCACCGCAACCTCGGCCTCACCGGGCGCACCAAGCTGATGCTGCAGATCCTGGCCAGCGTCGTGCTGGCCGTGGCGCTGGTGATGCTGCAGGCCACGGGCGAGTACTCCACCCACATGAGCGTGCCCTTCTTCAAAACCTTCCGGCCGGACCTGGCCATCCCGCAGCTTTTGGACACGCCCCACCTCTGGCCCATCGCCTTTTTACCCTTCATCCTGTTCGTGGCCCTCGTGATCGTAGGCTCATCGAACGCCGTCAACCTCACCGACGGCCTGGACGGCCTGGCCATCGGCTGCACCGTCATCGCCGCCGGGGCGTTGGCCGTGCTCACCTACGTCAGCGGACACGCCGTCTTCGCCGACTACCTGGAGTTGCAGCGCATCCCCCAGGTAGCGGAACTGACCATTTTCTGCGGAGCCATGGTGGGGGCGAGTATCGGATTCCTGTGGTACAACGCGCATCCTGCGGAGATCATCATGGGCGACGTAGGCGCGCTCGCCCTGGGCGGCGCCATCGGCACGGTCGCGGTCATCATCAAGCAGGAATTGCTGCTGCCCTTCATCGGCGGCGTGTTCGTGGTGGAAGCGCTCTCCGTCATCCTCCAGGTGGCCTCCTACAAGATGCGCAAGAAGCGCATCTTCAAGATGGCGCCCCTGCATCACCACTTCGAGCTGCTGGGCTGGTCGGAATCCAAGATCATCGTGCGCTTCTGGATCGCCTCCCTGGTGTTTGCACTCTTTGCTCTGACCACGCTGAAGCTCCGCTGAGCCTGGCGACTTCGTGGCACAATGGCGCTTGGACTGACAACTGACTACTGGCAACTGACAACTGGTTCATGGACGTCAAAGACAAACGCATCCTCGTGGTCGGGCTGGGGAAGTCCGGAGTGGCCTCGGCGCTCTTTCTCCAGGCCCGCGGCGCGCGCGTGACCGTCTCCGACGCCAAGGCGGAAGACCAGTTGCGCCAGGAGATCCCCGCGCTGCTCGACAAGGGCATCACGGTGGAGAGCGGAGGCCACGGCGAGCGCACCTTCCGCGACCAGGACCTCATCGTCCTCAGCCCCGGCGTCCCCATCGACGTGCCCCAGGTCGGCCAGGCGCGCTCCCGCGGCGTCCCCGTCATCGGCGAGATCGAACTGGCCTCCCGCTTCCTCAAGGGCCACCTGGTGGCCATCACCGGCTCCAACGGCAAGACCACCACCACCACCCTCGCCGGGGAAGTCATCTCCATGGGCGGCTACGAGACCCTGGTCGGCGGCAACATCGGCACCCCCGCCATCTCCCTGGTGGAAGAGTCCACCTCCGACACCTTCAACGTGCTCGAAGTCTCGAGCTTCCAGTTGGAGACCATCGAGTCCTTCCATCCGGAGATCGCGGTCATCCTCAACATCACGCCCGACCACCTCGACCGCCACCGCAACTTCCGCGCCTACGTGGCCGCCAAGGCGCGCATCTTCGAGCAGCAACGGGAGAGTGACTTCGCCGTGCTCAACGCCGGCGACAAGACCTGCCTGGAACTCGCCGACCGCATCCGCGCGCAGACTCGCTGGTTCAGCCGGTCGAGCGAGGTAAAGAGCGGCGCCTACGTCAAGGGCGGGAAGATCTTCTGGAAGGACGAAGACGGCGAGCAGGAGGTGCTGCCCGTCTCCGAGGTCCCGCTCAAGGGCGCGCACAACCTGGAGAACGTGCTGGCGGCGGTGTGCGTGGGCCGCCTGGTGGGCGTCGAGCTCCATCGCATCCGCCGCGCCGTGCAGGAGTTCAAGGCGGTCGAGCACCGCCTGGAGTTCGTCGCCAGCGTGCAGGGCGTCGAGTACTACAACGACTCCAAGGCCACCAACGTGGACGCCACCATCAAGGCGCTGGAGTCCTTCCCCTCCGGCATTCACATCATCCTGGGCGGGAAAGACAAGGGCAGCGACTACTCCGTGCTGAGCCCGCTGCTCAAGGAGCGCGCCCGGCGCGTCTACACCATCGGCGCGGCGGCGGAGAAGATCGCCTCGCAGATCCAGGGCGCCTGCGAGATCGTGAGCGCGGAGACTCTCGAAGCCGCGGTGCGCAAGGCCGCCGAATCCGCTGCCGCGGGCGAGGTCGTCCTGCTCGCCCCCGCCTGCGCCAGCTTCGACCAGTTCGAGAACTACGAGCACCGCGGCCGCGTCTTCAAGCAGGCCGTGCAAGCGCTGGCGGCGCGCCTGGCCGCCAAGGCGGAACCCTGATGGCTAAGCGCGTCAGTGTGGACAAGACGCTCTTCGCCGTCACCCTGCTGCTGGTCTTCGGCGGCCTGGTGATGGTCTTCAGCGCCTCCGCCGTCATGGCCCAGGAGCGCTTCGATTCGCCCTACACCTTCCTGCTGCGCCAACTGGCCTGGGCCACCGCCGGCCTCACCGCCATGCTGGTGGCCATGAACTTCGACTATCGCCGTCTCAAGCATCCCGCGGTGGTCTTTTCGCTCCTGGGCGTGACCACCGCCCTGCTGGTGGCCGTGCTCTTCCTCGACCGCACGCACAACACCCATCGCTGGATCCGTTTTGGGATGCTCTCCTTCCAGCCCTCGGAGCTGGCCAAGCCCGCGCTCATCCTCTTCCTCGCCTATTTTCTGGAGACGCGCCTGCGCAGTATCAACCACTGGCGCACCACCTTGGTGCCCGCCGTTATCCCCGCGGTCCTGTTTGCCGGGCTCATCGTGGCCCAGCCCGACCTGGGCACGGCCATGGTCTGCGTGGCCATCACCGCTTGCCTGCTGTTCGTGAGCGGCCTGCGCCTGCGCTACTTCGCCTACGCCTTCGCCGCCTCGCTGGTCCCGCTCTACTTCCTCATCATCCGCGTGAAGTGGCGCTACGAGCGCATCCTCGCCTTTCTCGACCCTTACTCCGACCCGCAGGGGCGCGGCTTCCACATCATCCAGTCGCTCATCGCCGTGGGCACCGGCGGCGTGGCCGGCGTCGGCCTGATGGAAGGCAAGCAGAAGCTCTTCTACCTCCCCGAGGCGCATACCGACTTCCTCTTCGCCGTGGTGGCGGAGGAGAGCGGGCTCATCGGCTCGCTGGTCGTGGTGGCCCTGTTCACCGTCTTCCTCTATCGCGGGATGCGCACCGCGGCGCTCGCCCGCGACCCCTTCGCCCGCCTGCTGGCCGCCGGCATCACCGCCATGGTGGTGGTGCAGGCCTTCCTCAACATCAGCGTGGTGCTGGGCCTGATGCCCACCAAGGGCATCCCGCTGCCCTTCCTCTCCTATGGCGGCTCGTCGCTGTTCGTCACTTTGGCCAGCGTTGGTGTCTTATTGAACATCACCCAGCAGACGGACTAGGGGTAGAATCTGGCTTATGACCATCAAGGAACAGCTACTCCAGCTCGCCGAGAAGCTTCCAGAGGGAGCGACCTGGGACGATGTTTTCTACGAGGTCTACACTCGCCGCCAAGTCGAACTGGGGATGAAGGACGTCGATGAGGGCCGAACTGTCTCTGACGAGGACGCGAGGCGAGAATTCCTCAAATGAAGGTCCGCTGGACCCGGCGCGCACTGGGCCACCTGAGCGAGATTCGAGACTACATCGCCACCGATTCCCCTGCCGCGGCGGCGAAGATGATTACAGACCTCTTTGAAGCGGCGGACCGGCTTCGCCGATTCCCCAAGGCGGGCCGCACCGCCGGAGAGCGGGCTGGCCGACTTTACCGCGAGATCATTGAATCTCCCTACCGAATCCTCTACGAGATTCAAGGCGACGCAGTGTTCATCCTCGCCGTGATCCACGGTCGCCGGGATGTCGCCCAACTGATCGCCAAATGGAAGGAGCTGCAGTGAGGGCGATCCTTGCGGGCGGAGGCACCGGCGGGCACGTCATCCCGGCCCTGGCCATCGCCCAGGAACTGCGCGAGCGCCATGCAGCCGACATCAAGTTCATCGGCACGGCCCGCGGCCTCGAGACCAAACTGGTCCCCGCCGCCGGATTCGAACTGGCGCTCATCGAGGTGGGCGCGCTCAAGAACGTCGGCTTGGCCACGCGGCTGAGCACGCTCTGGCAGTTGCCGAAAGCGGTGCTGGCCTCCCGCCGCATCCTGCGCGACTTCCGCCCCGACGTGGTCATCGGCGTCGGCGGCTATGCTTCGGGCCCCGCCGTGCTGGCGGCGGAGATGGCCGGCATCCCCACGCTCCTCTTCGAGCCCAACTTCGTTCCCGGCTTTGCCAATCGAGTGGTCGCGCGCTGGGCCTCGGCCGCCGCCGTCCAGTTCGAAGAAACGCGCCGCCATTTCCGCAACGCCCAGGTCACGGGCGTTCCCGTGCGCAAGGATTTCTTCGAGCTCCCACCGCGGCCCGCCGACGCCCCGCCCACGCTGCTGGTCTTCGGCGGCAGCCAGGGCGCCAAGGCAATCAATCGCGTCCTGGTCCAAGCGCTGCCCGCGCTGCGCGAGCGCGTTCCCGGCATCCACGTGGTCCACCAGACGGGGCAGCGCGATTACTCGGAATCGCAGAGCGCCTACCTGCGCAGCGGCATCTCCGCGGAGCTGCACGCTTTCATCGACGACATGCCCGCGATGTTCGCCCGCGCTGACCTGCTGGTCTGCCGCTCCGGCGCCAGCACCGTAGGGGAAATCACCGCCGCCGGCAAGCCGCGCCGCCGACGACCACCAGCTCCGCAATGCGCAGGCGCTCGCGCGCGACGGCGCCGCGGTCGTCATCCCTGAGAGCGAACTCACTGCCGCGCAACTGATCGAAACTGCCGCTGCCTTGCTGAACGATCCCGCTCGCCTCGCCGCTATGTCTGCTGCTGCCCGCGCTCAAGCCCGCGCCGGCGCCGCCGGCCACATCGCCGCCCTCGCCGCCCGCCTTGCCGGGATCGCCGCTGCGCCGGCCTCTCCGTAGCCGCGCGCCTTGACAGGCCATCTCACGCTGCCGGAAGATAGGGACGCATTCGTCCGGCACGTTTGGGCAAGAATCACCCCCCGTGCGGGTTTTGCGCCGGGTGATGTGTTTCACGGATTCCATCCTTGTCCATGAGCGATTCCCACACCGTGACTCCCGAGGGGCCTAATCCCAGCCAATGGCGCAAGGCGCTGCTGCCCCTTGAATCCAGCCTGCAGGACGCCATCCGCAACCTGAACGATTCGGCGCTGCAGATCGCGCTGGTCGTCGGCCCCGGCGGCGACCTGCTCGGCACCATCACCGACGGTGACATCCGCCGCGGCCTGCTCCGTGGCCTGGAGTTCAGCAGCGCCATCGAATCCGTGGTGTACCGCGAAGCCCTGGTGGTTCCGCCGCAGCTCGGCCGCGACGCCGTCCTCGGCCTGATGCAGGCCAACCAGGTCAACGCGCTGCCGGTGGTGGACGAATCCCGCCGCGTCATCGGCCTGCACCTGCTCAATCAACTGCTGGTTCCAGCCGAGCGCCCCAACCTGATGGTCATCATGGCCGGCGGCCAGGGCACGCGGCTTCGTCCCCAGACCGAGAATTGTCCCAAGCCGCTGTTGCCGGTCTCCGGCCGGCCCATGCTGGAGCACATCCTGGAGCGCGCCAAGAGTGAGGGCTTCCACCGCTTCGTGATCGCCATCCATTATCTCGGCCACATGATCGAGCGCCACTTCGCCGACGGCCGCCGCTGGGATGTCGAGATCTCCTACCTGCGCGAGGACACTCCCCTGGGCACCGCAGGCGCGCTCGCCCTCCTCGACCCCCGTCCCGACGTTCCGTTCGTGGTTTCCAATGGCGACGTCCTCACCGACATCCGTTACGGGGAGCTGCTCGACTTCCACTGCCGCTACGGCGCCTCCGCCACCATGGCCGTGCGCCTCTACGAATGGAAGCATCCCTACGGCGTGGTGCGCACCCAGGGCGTGGACATCGTCGGCTTTGAGGAGAAACCCATCGCCCGCGGCCATGTCAACGCCGGGATCTACGCTCTCCAGCCCTGCGTGCTGGAGCATCTGCGCGGTGGCGAGCACCTCGATATGACCACGCTCTTTTTCCGCCTGCACGAGCGCCGCCTGCGTACCATCGTCTATCCCATGCACGAGCCCTGGCTCGATGTCGGCCTGCCGGGCGACCTGGAGCGCGCACGCTCGGCCCCCGCCAGTTCGACTCTCAATCCTTCAGCCAGCCCAGAGGATCACCGTCCTGAAGATCAATAGTCACAACGAGTGGGACCGCCTCCGCGAGATCATCGTCGGCACCGCTGAAGGCACCAAAGCGGTTCTGACCTGGACCCGCCCCCAACCTCCCTCCGACGACATCGTTCTCCAGGCCCAGCAACTTGCCGATGAGGCGCATCCCCAGTGGTTTCTTGACGAAGTCCAGGAGGACCTCGACAGCCTCGCCGCCTGCATCGCGCATTTCGGGGTCAAGGTTTACCGCCCTAAGGTTCACGATCTGGGCCGCTCCTACAGCACTCCCTTCTGGCAATCTACCGGCAACAACATCTACAACGTCCGCGACCTTCATTTAGTCGTCGGCAATACCGTCATTGAGAGTCCCTCCTATCTCCGCAGCCGTTATTTCGAAGCCATGGCTCTCTATGACATCTGGTACCAGTACTTCGAGGAGGGGTTCCGCTGGATCTGCGGCCCCCGCCCGCGGCTTGACCGGGAGGTCTCGGAGCCTTATTTTCGCGACGAAGGAGAGCGCCCGCTCACCAAGGAAGATGTTCGTTACCTCGAGCTGACCGGCGGCCGGATCGAGAAGCTTCATCGCCTGAACGAGAACGAGATCGTCTTCGAGGCCGCCAACACCGTCCGCATGGGCCGCGACCTCCTGTATCTCGTTTCCAGCTCCGGAAACCACAAGAGCGCCCGGTGGCTGCAGAGCGTGCTGGGCGACCAGTACCGCGTGCACACCACGGAAGATATCTACCGCTCCAGCCATATTGATTCCACCGTGCTCTGCCTTCGCCCCGGACTGGTGATGCTGAACAGCACGCGGGTTCACGAGAAGAACTGCCCCCGGCTCTTCGACAAATGGGAAAAGATCTGGTTCGAGGATGTCGCACCCACTTCTCAACCCGAGCTCGATTTCCAGAAGGACGTCCGCGATCCCATCGCCGGGCAGCTCGAAGCTCTCGGCTTCAAGACGAACCTCAACGACATGTCGTCGCCCTGGGTAGGCATGAATTTTCTCTCGCTCGACCCCAGCACCGTCGTGGTTGACGAGCGCCAGGCGAACCTCATTCGCCTGCTGGAGCAGCGCCATTTCACCGTCGTCCCCGTGCGCATGCGCCACATTTACACCCAGGGAGGCGGCATCCACTGTGCCACGCTCGATACGGTGCGCGATGGCACGCTGGAGGACTACTTCAGTTGAGCGGTTACCGGCGTGATTTTGCCCACGGCCTGATGTTCCACCGTTTTGGCGCAGCGGACGACGCCCTCAGGCCCCAGGGCGCGCTCACCCCCGGCGAGTTCGACCGCATCCTCCAGTTCGTCGGTATCGAGAACATCCTTTCGCCCGCGGAATGGATGAGCCGCGCCGCCGCGGGCGCACTCGAACCCCGGCACGTTTGCGTCACCTTCGATGACGGTCTGCGCTCTCAGTTCGATCACGCGCTTCCCATCCTGGACCGCTACAGGCTGAAGGCGTTCTGGTTCGTGTACTCCTGCGTAGCCCAGGGCCAGCCCGTCAAATCCGAGATCTACAGTCACGTTGCCTCCCGCTTCGGCGGTTTCGCTGAATTCAGCGGCCAGGTTCTCCGCCGGGCGCCTCGGGAATGGCTCGCGCAGCTCGAGTCGCCGGCATATGCCGCATACGCCGCCCATACGCGCTCGGCGGCGCCGTTCTACTCCGAAAGCGACCTCCAATACCGGTTTCTTCGCAATCGTCCCGAGACCAGAGCCGCTTTCGAAGCGCTCGTCGATCAACTCCTGGAGGAGCGCGGTTTCCGGTTGGATACCGTCGCCTCCGAGCTCTGGCTTGCGGATGCCCAACTGAAGTACTTAGCCCAGCATGCCCATGCCGTGGGGTTGCATTCGTACGACCACCCCTACGCGATCGCTCAGTTGCCGGTCCAGGAGCAGCGCGCGCAATACGAGAAGAATCGTGCCCACATCACCGTTGCTACCGGCCAGCCGCCTTGCTCCATGTCTCACCCTCTAAACTCGTATAATGACCAAACGCTTGCCATCCTGCAGGATCTGGGGATCTCCTGCGGGTTTCGCGCGAATATGCAGGCCAGCAGCGCCGGCATCAACCCGACTCCGCTGGAATTTGCGCGCCAGGATGCTGCCGATCTACGCCGGATGGTGGCGGAATGCCCGCTGGGTTGAAAAGCCGGAAGTTGCTGGGAGACCGATGACATCGCCCAAAATCAAGCAAGTCGAACAAGCCACGCTTAAGACCTTTCAAGAGGAGATCCCATCGATTTACTTCTCCGACAAGAGCGAGGCCGAATTCCGCCGGTACAACGAGAACGCCCTGTTCACCTATCGCGACTTGTTCAAGTTCCCCCCCAAGATGTTCCACGGCGTCGAGCTCATCGATTTCGGCGCCGGCACCGGGGAGAACACGGTCTCCCTGGCGCGCTGGGGTGCGAACTGCACGCTGGTGGAGATGAACGAAAAGGCCCTGGCCATTGCTCGCCAGGTATTCGAGCGCTACGCCGGGAGCGGCACGCATCGGTTCATCCATTCCTCGATCTTTGATTTCCAGTCGTCCGCCAGCTTTGACATCGTCCATTGTCGCGGCGTCCTCAGCCACACCGCTGATAAGGAAGGCGCTTTCCGCAAGATCAGTGGTTTTCTCAAGCCGGGCGGCTACTTGATCTTCGGCGATCCCAACAAGGCCGGCGGTTTCCAGAACATGCTCCAGCGTCATGCCGTGTACCGCCACGCCAGGTCGCGGGAGGAGATGGTTGACGTTTGCGAGCAGTTGTTTAAAGAGGACATCGACCGCAGCCAGTCCTTCGTCCCTCGCACGCGTCGCTCCATCATCTTCGACCGCTGGGTCATCCAGAGCCAGGACGATCCTTCCGTGGAGCAGGTCATGGCTTGGATTACGGCGGCCGGGCTGAAGCTCTACTCCGCGTATCCGTCCTTCCTGCTGCCCCTGCAGGCTGATTCGGTGCATCATCGCCCCAAGTTTGACGCCGCGCAGGTGAAGGGAATGCCAGCGGTCGCCGAGACGATCTGGCTATTGCAGCGCGAGGGAGACAGCGAGAATGTGGGCGCGCTCGACGCCGAGTACCAGCAGTATGCTGGCGCGCTTGCCGCGCTGACCCAGTACGTGGAGAATCTGAACGCGAATACCGTTATTGATGTAGAGCGGCTTACATCCTTAATGGATGCTGCAGGCAAGTCGTTCGCAGACCTCCGCCTGCTCCGGCCTTTACAGCAGCGTTTCGCCGAGTTCATGAGCGAAGCCCGCGAGTTTGTGCGTATCGTAGATTCCGCGGGAGTCGATCAGATCCGCGGCTACATCGGCTCCTGCAAACACCTGTTTAAGGGCGCAGTTGGCATGCGCCACGTAGATTTCATCGCCTATAAGCCCGAATAGCGAGCTTGCCCAGCGCGTACGATCAGCTAGATGTAGTGGTTCGAGGCCGGGCAACATCCATGTTCGCCAAGATCCAACGCGTGCACTTCGTAGGCATCGGCGGCATCGGCATGAGCGGCATTGCCGAGGTCCTGCTGAACCTGGGCTACAAGGTCTCGGGCTCCGACCGGAAGCTCTCCCCCGTGACCGAGCGCCTGGGAAAGCTGGGCGCTCAAATCTTCGAAGGCCACCGCGCGGAGAACGTCGCTGGGGCCGAGGTCGTCGTTACCAGCTCGGCCATCGCGCGCGACAATCCGGAGGTCGCCGAAGCCCACCGCAGCCACGTCCCTGTCATCCAGCGCGCCGAGATGCTGGCCGAGCTG
>CBRAFF010000024.1:0-11159 GCA_967755155.1 uncultured bacterium | reverse complement strand
GGCGTGGACGTCATCAAGATCCTGGCCTCGGGCGGCGTGCTCTCCAAGGGCGACAGCCCGGGCGCGCCCCAGTACACGGTGGAGGAACTCAAGGCCGCCGCCGACGAGGCCCATATGGCCGGCCGCAAGATCGCCGCGCACGCTCACGGAACCCAGGGCATCAAGAACGCCATCGCCGCCGGCATCGATTCCATCGAGCACGCCTCGCTCATCGACGACGAAGGCATCCGCATGGCTAAGGAGCACGGCACCTACCTGGTGATGGACATCTACAACGACGACTACATCCTGGGCAAGGCCCGCGAATTCCACATCCCCGAAGAGTTCATCGAGAAGGAGAAGGCCATCGGCCGCCTGCAGCGCGAGAACTTCGCCAAGGCCTTCGCGGGCGGCGCCAAGATGGCCTTCGGGTCGGACGCCGGCGTCTATCCTCACGGCGACAACGCCAAGCAGTTTTTCTACATGGTGAAGTACGGCATGACGCCGGCGCAGGCCCTGCGCGCCGCCACCTCCGACGCAGCCGACCTGCTCGGCCGCTCCAAGGACGTCGGCTCCATCGCCCCCGGCAAGTACGCCGACATCATCGCGGTCGGCGCCGACCCGCTGGCCGACGTCCGCGAGATGGAGAACGTCCTCTTCGTCATGAAGGGCGGCGTGGTGTACAAGGACGCGATCACGAAGGTTCAAAACCACTAAAGAGCCACGGATGAACACGGATTAAAGCAGTCGGCTAATGAATTGAAGGTGATCCGCGTGTATCAGCGTAAATCCGCGGCGAAAGGGGTAAGGTTCTAGGCATGTTGCGTTTCTCCACCGGCGGCGAATCCCATGGCGAGGCGCTGGTCGCCATACTCTCGGGTATCCCGGCCGGCCTTCGCGTCGACTCGGCTTTCGTGGACCGCGAGCTGTGGCGGCGGCAGCAGGGCTACGGACGCGGCGGGCGCATGCGCATCGAGCGCGACCGCGCCCACTTCCTCGCCGGCGTGCGCCAGGGCGCGACCATCGGCTCGCCCATCGTCGTCCAACTGGAGAACAAGGACTGGCAGAACTGGCGGGAGGCGCTTCCCGTCGAAAAAGGCGACCCGGCCAAGCACAAGGCGCTCAGCGCGCCTCGCCCCGGCCACGCCGACCTGGCCGGCGCCCTGAAGTACAACTTCCCGGAAGCGCGCTACGTGCTGGAGCGCGCTTCGGCGCGCGAGTCCGCGGCGCGGGTCGCCGTAGGCGCGGTCGCCAAACTTTTCCTGCGCCAGTTCGGCATCGAGATCGCCAGCCACGTTCTCGCCGTCGGCGCCGCCGCGGTCTCCGATCCCGAGGTCCCGTGGAAACAGGTCCGCGCCACCGCGCGCCGCAAGAAGATCCTGCTGAACTGCGCCGACCCGAAAGCCGAGAAGCGCATGAAGGCGGAGGTGGACCGCGCGCTTCGCACCGGCGACTCCGTGGGCGGGGTCTTCGAAGTGGTGGCCCACCAGGTGCCGCCCGGCCTGGGTACCTACGTCAACTGGGACGAGCGCCTCGATTCCCTCCTCGCCTTCGCCGTCATGTCGCTGCCCGCGGTGAAGGCGGTGGAGCTCGGCTGCGGCATCGCCAACGCCGCCGCCTCCGGCTCCGCCGTGCAGGACGCCATCGGCTACGCACGAAGCGGCTACGCGCGCGCCGCCAAGTCGGCCGCGCGCTTCACCGGATTCACGCGCAAGAGCAATCGCGCCGGCGGCATCGAAGGCGGGGTTTCGAACGGCGAAGACATCCTGGTGCGCGGCTACCTCAAGCCCATTTCGACGCTGCGCCGGCCGCTCGAGTCCGTTGACTTCCAAACCCGCCGGCCGGTGGCCGCCAGCTACGAGCGGTCGGATGTCTGCGTGGTGCCCGCGGCCGGCGTGGCCGCCGAGTCCATGGTGGCGCTGACGCTCGCGCGCTGCGCCCTCGAGAAATTCGGCGGCGACTCCATGCTCGAGACGTTGCGGAATTTCCTGGGCTATTGTGAACAGCTCCGGGCATATTAGCCTTTACTGGCAACTGTGTACTGAGTACTGACAACTGCCCCATGATCTATCCCATCGTCAAATACGGCGACCCGGTGCTGGAGCGCACGGCGGCGCCGGTCACCGCGTTCGACGCAGCGCTGCGCAAGCTCATCGAGGACATGTTCGAGTCCATGTACGCCGCCCACGGCGTCGGTCTGGCCGCGCCGCAGATCGGCATCTCCAAGCGCATCGCCGTCATCGACGTCACCTTCAAGGACGACCCGGCGGAGAAGATGGTGCTCATCAATCCCGAGATCGTCCACAAGGAAGGCCACCAGCGCTCCAACGAAGGCTGCCTCAGCCTGCCCGAGTTCCACGAGAAGGTGGCCCGCCCCAACCGCGTCACCGTGCGCGCTCAGGACGTCCTCGGCAAAACCTTCGAGCGCACCGGCGAAGAGTTGTTGGCTCGCGCCTTTTTGCATGAGACCGACCACCTCAACGGCAAGCTCTTCATCAGCCACATCAGCGCCCTCAAGCGCGACCTCATCAAGCGTAAAATCCGTAAGCTGGCCAAGGCTGGAGACTGGTAGCGCAGTCCGAGCCTTCCTAGGAAGCCGGCAACCGAGAGGGCACGACTTCAGTCGTGCCGTAATACGAGTACAAGAGCGGGGCTTTAGCCCCCGAGGTTTGGGTTGATGGACCTGGCTTTCTGCGGCACGCCGCAATTCGCCGTCCCTACGCTGGAAAAGCTGGCGGCGAGCTTCTGCGTGCGGCTGGTCCTGACCCAGCCCGACCGGCCGCGCGGACGCGGGCAGAAGCCTGGCGCCTCGACCGTGAAGCAGCGGGCGCAGGAACTCGGGCTCACGGTCATCGAGCCGGAAGCCATCAAGACGAACGACGCGCTGCGCGCGCAACTGGAATCGCTGAAGCCCTCAGCCATCGTCATCGTGGGCTACGGGCGCATCATTCCGCCCTGGATGCTCACGCTTCCGCCGCTCGGCAACCTCAACCTGCACGCCTCGCTCCTGCCTAAGTACCGCGGCGCCGCGCCCATCCAGTGGGCGATTGCGAACGGCGAGACCGCGACCGGCGTCACCACCATGCGCCTCAATGAAGGGCTCGACACCGGCGACATCCTGTTACAGAGAGAGATGGCCATCGCGCCCGACGATACAGCGGTCACGCTCGCGCCGCGTCTCGCCGCCATCGGCGCCGACCTCATGGTCGAGACCCTGAGGGGCCTCGAAGCCGACAGCATCACACCACGCCCGCAGGACCACTCCCGCGCCACGCTGGCGCCGCTGCTGAAAAAAGAAGACGGCCGCATCGACTTCACGCGCACGGCGACCGAGATCGCCAACCGCCTGCGCGGCTTCCAGCCCTGGCCCGGCGCGTTCACCACGCTTCACGGCAAGCAGCTTTCCCTGACCGCGGCGAAGGCGGTTACGTCCGGCGCGCCACCGCTCCAGCCGGGCGTGTTGAGCGTCGAAGGCGAGCGCCTGCTCGCTGGCTGCGGCGGCGCGACCGCGCTCGAACTCCTCGAGCTTCAGCCCGAAGGCCGCAAGCGCATGAGCGCGCGCGACTTTCTCCACGGCTACCACCCGCGCTCCGGTGAGCGCCTGGGCGAGTAACCGCCGTGCGCGCCTCGCCGGCTCGCGTCGCCGCCTGGGAGATCCTGCTGCGTGTGGAGCAGGAAGGCGCTTACGCCACCGACCTGTTGCACTCTTCCCGCCTCGCCCGTTTCTCCGGCGCCGACAAAGCCCTTGCCACCGAGCTGGTGATGGGCGTGCTGCGCTGGCGCGCCCGCCTCGACCAGGCGCTGGCCGCCGCGTGCTCCCAGCCGCTGGCCAAGCTCGACCTGGAAGTGCTGACGGCGTTGCGCCTGGGCGCCTACCAGCTCGGATACCTCGAGCGAGTGCCCGCGCACGCCGCCGTGCATGAAAGCGTGGAACTGGCCAAGCGAGCCAAGAAGCGCTCGGCCGCGCCGCTGGTGAACGCGGTGCTGCGCCGCCTATCCGGCGAAAGACAACGGTTCCACGTGGAACGTGCCGCGGAAGGCAAGGAAGCCACGAGCGCCGCCGAACTCGCGGACCGCGATTCGCACCCCAGGTGGCTGGTGGAGCGCTGGGCGAAGAACTTCGGGATGAGCGCGGCGGCACGCATCTGCGAGTTCGACCAGCGCGTCCCGGCGACCGCGCTGCGCCTGGTCGCGGACGTTACCGACGCCGACTTGCGCCGCGAAGGCGTCGAGGTAGCGCCCGGCGCGCTGCTCCAGCGCGCGCGGCGCGTGATTTCCGGCGACGTCACTCAGAGCAAAGCTTTCGCCGCCGGCCGCGTCGCCATCCAGGACGAGGCCTCGCAATTGGTGGCGGCGCTGGTGGGCACGGGCGCGCGCCTGCTCGACTGCTGCGCCGCGCCCGGAGGCAAGACGGCGGCGCTGGCCGAGCGCAACCCGCAGGCGATGATCGTTGCCGCCGAGCTGCATCCGCATCGCGCCCGCACGCTGCGCCGCCGCGCCCGTGGCGGAAACGTGCGCGTGATCGCGGCGGACGCCCTGGCGCTTCCGCTCGATCTCGAGTTCGACCGCGTACTCGCCGACGTTCCCTGCTCGGGCACGGGAACGCTCGCGCGTAATCCGGAGATCAAGTGGCGGCTCCAGACCTCCGACCTCGCCGACCTGCACCGCAAGCAGGTAGCGATTCTGCGCGCCGCGCTCGACCGCGTTGCGCCGGGCGGACGCCTGGTCTATTCCACCTGCTCGCTCGAGCCGGAGGAGAACGCGGAGGTGGTCGAAGAGGCGCTCGCGGCTCGCCGGGGCTTCCATCTACTGAGTTGCGGTGAAGAGCTCGCACGGCTGAAGGAAGCAGGAGAGCTGGCGTGGAAGGAGGCCGCATCCCTGGTGCGCGGCCAGTTTATGCAGACTCTTCCCGGCGAGCATCCTTGCGATGGGTTCTTTGCAGCGTTGGTAGAGCGGGAGGGCAAATGACCCGAGCTATTTCCGGGCCTGTGCGACGGCCTCGTCCACGTCCTGCTCGCTAAGTTGGGAATCGTGCGGGGCCGCGGGGTTGTAATGAACACGGAGCCTTGTCCCGAGAAGCACCTTCGCCAGAAACACCCCAGCGTCGTCCTCCGACAAGAAAGTGCGCTGGTAGTAACCCGAATATTGCCGCCCTTCCACGGAATAGGAGTAACGGACGATTGCCGCGGGATCCATACGACCCATCCCAGCACGCTCCTTGGTGTCCTCAATGGCTCCTTGCGTGACTGGCCAGTCTCTTGTTCTATTCTGACGCCGCCTGCGAAGGATGGCCTCGATCAGAACGCCCGCTAGGAACACCAGGAAAAGCAATATGCCCAAGAGCACGTATGGCACGTCCCACCTCCGCCGATGGTCCTAGCGTGATGCCTGCGGATTCTAGCAGCCCTGCCTTGCCAGTGCAGGTCGGATAGTAGTCTCGCTGCCTCAGCGCGCAACTTCGAACGTCACCACGGTCCCGGGCGTGACGCGCCGGCCGGGGAGCGGCGACTGGCGCAGGATGACGGAGTGGCCGCCCGGAGCCTCGACGTCGGTCACGTCGCCCAGGCGCAACCCGGCCTGTTCGATGGTGGCGCTGGCTTCCGCCAGGTGATGGCCGATGAAGTCGGGCATGATGTAGCTCTGCTCCTCGGCGCCGGCGGTGACCAGCAGGTTGATTTTCGGCGTGGCCACGCCCACGGCGTTGGGCGGCGGGCTTTGCGCCACCACCTGGCCGGGCGGCAGGTCGGGGATGTGAGCCACCACGGTGGCGCCGACCTCCAGGCCCCTTCGCTGCGCGTTCATCTCCGCGGCGCGGCCGCTCTCGCCCACCAGGTCGGGCACCACGGCGCGCTGCGGCCCCAGGCTCTGGGCCACGCGCAATCGCCAGCCGCGGCGCACCAGCGTCCCCGCCGCCGGAAGCTGGGAGACGATGCGTCCTTCCGGGACCTCCGCGCTGTAGAAGCGGTTCTCCACGTCCACCAGCAGGCCCTGGTCGGTGGCCGCCTTCTCGGCGTCGCGCAAGGTCATGCCCACCATCTTAGGAACGGTGACTTCGCGCCCGTGGATGGCCAGGCGCATGGTGACCAGCGAGGCCATCAGCGCCACGGTCAGCAGGATCAGCGCTTGCAGGACGAGGCGAAGGAGGCTTTTCATTTCGATTTGCACGTCATTGTAACGCCACTGGCATCGTTGCCGGCGAGAGGCCGGCGCTCCCGCTAGTGGGGGGTCTCGCCATCGCCGGGGCTCTGGTCCGGGGTATCCACCACCTGTTGCGCTAGCACCGTGGGCGGAACCACGGGAGCCGGCGCGAAGTCTTCCGACTCGCGGCCCTGGATGGCGACCTTCATGAAGTCGATCCACACGGGGAGGGCGGCCTGGCCGCCGGTCTCTTTCTTGCCCAGGGTCTTCTTCTCGTCAAAGCCGATCCAGACGCCGCAGGTGAGCGAGGGCGAGAAGCCCACGAACCAGGCGTCGGTGAAGTCGTTGGTGGTGCCGGTCTTGCCGCCGAGCGGGGCCTTGAGTTCGCGGGCGGCGCGCGTGGCCGTGCCGTGCTCCACCACTTCGCGCAGCATGGAAGTCATCACGCGGGCGGTGCGGCTGGAGACCACGTCCTTCACCTCGGGGTAGTTCTCCTCCAGCACGCGCCCATCGTAGTCCGTGACCTTTCGGATATAGCGCGGGGTCACGCGCACGCCGTCGTTGGGGAAGGTGGTGAAGGCGGCGGTCTGCTCGTAGAGGGTAACGTCGGCCGCTCCCAGGGCCACGGGCAGATACGGCAGCAGGGGAGAGGTGATGCCGAAGCGCCGGGCGTATTCGATCACCGTCCGGATGCCGATGCGGTCGGCCAGCTTGAGCGCGGGGATATTGCGCGACTGGGCCAGCGCGCGCCGCAGGGTGATGTTGCCTTCGAAGGCCTCGTCGTAGTTGTGGGGCGCGTAGGGACCGGAGGAGGTCATGAAGGTGACGGGCCCGTCGAGGATGATGTCCTCGGGCGAGGCGCCGCTGTCGATGACCGCGGTGTACACGAAAGGCTTGAAGGAGGAGCCCACCTGGCGCAGGGCCTGGGTGGCGCGGTTGAACTGCGAGAGGTTGAAATCGCGGCCGCCCACCATGGCCTTGATGTCGCCGGTGGCATTGTCCAGCGCCAGCAGCCCGCCCTGCGCGCCCGCATCCTGCTCCAGGGTGATGCGGGAGTTCTCCGGCGGGTCGAGTGACTCCACGCGCACGTAGACGATGTCGCCGACCTGCATGATCTGCTTGGGCGAGCGGCGGCCCGTCCACTTCATCTCGTCGGCGGTGATGGGCGCGCTGTAGCGCCCGAACTTCACGATGGCCAGCGCCGTGGTCGAATCCGTCACCAGCGCGTGCACATAGCTGCCCGGCTCCAGCGGCTCGTTCCAGTCGGGATGCTGGTAGGTCTTCACGTTCTGCCCGGCGAGCACCACGTTCTTCAGCCCGCCTTTCCATCCGTGGCGGCGCTCGTAGCGGGCCAGGCCGTCGAGCATGGCGCGGTTCGCCGCCTTCTGCAGGTCCAGGTTGAGCGAGGTGTAGACGCGCAGGCCGCCCTGGTGCACCTGCCCCGCGCCGTACTTCTTCTCCAGGTAGCGGCGGATCTCCTCGGCGAAGTAGGGGGCGACGGAGTTCGAGGGATTTCGCAGGTTGAGCTTCAGGGGAGCGTTCTTGGCGCGGTCGGCTTCCACCGCGGTGATCTTCCCGTCCTCGAGCAGAGAGTTGAGAACGATGTTGCGCCGGCGGATGGCACGGTCCGGATAGTTGATGGGGGAGAGCCCCTCCGGGCTCTTGGGCAGGCCGGCCAGCAGCGCCGCCTCTTCCAGCGTCAGTTCCTTGGCTTTCTTGCTGAAGTAGAACTGGGAAGCGGCCTCGAAGCCGTAGGCGCCGTGTCCCAGGTAGATCTGGTTGGCATAGAGCGTGAAGATCTGCGGCTTGGTGAAGCGACGCTCGATCTGGATGGAGAGCATCACTTCCTGGAACTTGCGGCTGTAGCTGCGCTCGGGCGAGAGAAAAAGGTTTCGCGAGAGCTGCATGGTGAGGGTGGAAGCGCCCTGGGCGCTGCGTCCGGAGCGCAGGTTGCGCCAAGCGGCGCCCAGCACTCGCCAGAAGTTGACGCCCCAGTGGCTCTCGAACTCCTTGTCCTCGATGGAGATCACCGAGTCGCGCAGCACCTGGGGAAAATCTGCGTAGTTGGCGACCACGCGCCGCTGCAGGGCGAAGGAGGCGATCACCCGCCCCTGGTCGTCGTAGAGCTCGGTGATGGCGCTGGGCCGGTAGCGCTCCAGCTCGCCCACTTCGGGCAGGTCGGTGGAGTAAACAACCAGCAGGCCGCCCACCGCCCCCACCAGTGCCGACATCAGCACCAGCAGGCCGAAGACCACCCAGCCCACCAGCTTCTTTCCCGCCACTCTTACGGAAGGGAGGTTGGAGTACAGGTACTGCATTCGGTCGGAACGCGGAGAGAGCAGGGTCAGAATATCACGGCGGCGCGAGCCGGCTCCTTACCCCGGGTGTTCCTGAAAGCAATAGAGGGTGGGAAGCCGCAGATTGTTCCCGAGGCGATTCCCCACGTTCGCGCCCAAACCCGCGGCGCGAACCTGGGGCACCCGTCCCGTTTGACAGTAAGGATGTGGGGGGCTACGCCTTCTGCTCTTTGTTCTTCAGCAGCTCGATGGCGCGCTTGAGCTGTTTGTCTTCCGCCGGAGGCTCAGGTTTCTTCAGCTCTTCCGGGGGAGCGTTGTCCTCGTCATCCTCGTCTGCCAGGCCGGAAGAATCCTCCGGAGCGCCGGCCACCTGGACGTTGGGGGTGACGGAGGTGTCCTGGATGGCCTTGCCCGAGGGAGAGTAGTACTTGGCCACGGTGAGGATGAGGGCGGAGCCGTCGGGGATCTCGATGAGCTTCTGCACCGAGCCCAGGCCGAAGGTCTTGTCGCCCACCACGTCGCCGCGGGCGTTCTCCAGGATGGCGGCGGCGGCGATCTCGGCCGGGCCGGCGGTGCCGCGGTTCACCAGCACCACCAGCGGCAGGTTGGTGATGGCCTTCTGCGGGTCGGCGCTGAAGGTCTCGCGCGGATGCTTCTGTCCCTGCAGGTAGGTGATGGTGCCGTGGTTGAGGAAGAGGTTGGCGAGCGCCACGCCCTCGGCGGAATCGCCGTCCGAGTCGTCGCGCAGATCGAGGATGAGCTTGCGGGCGCCGGAGTGCTGCAGCGCCTTGATGCGCGCGGCGATCTCCGCCGCCTTGCCCTTGGTGAGCGCGTCCACCTTGAGATAGCCGATGCCGTTCTCCAGCATCTTCTCGGCCACCGGAGGCACGGCCACAGCGTCGCGCGTGACCGTCACCTTCTGGGGCGCGGCACGCGGCGGGCGCACGATGGAAAGATTGATGTTCGAGCCCTGCTGCCCCAGCATCAGGGTGCGCACTTCCGCCAGCGACATCTCGCGCGTGGTGCGGCCCTCGATGGCTTCGATGATGTCGCCGCCGGTGATGCCGGCCTTCTCCGCCGGGCCGCCGGGCAGCACGGAAACCACCGCGGCGTAGCCGAAGCGCTTGGAGATGGTGGCGCCCACGCCCGCGCGTCCTTCGCGCCGGTTCTTGTACTCGCGGTACTCATCCGGGCTCAGGTAGCTGGAGTTGGCGTCCAGCGATTCCAGCAGGCCGTGCAGCGCCCCGTCGGTCACCTGGGGCACGTTGGGCTCTTCCACGTATTCGCTGCGGATGCGCGACAGCACCTCGCTGTACACGCCCAACTGACGGTAGGCGCCCTCGTTGGAGGAGGCGCGCACTCCCAGTCCTCCGGCCATCACTAAAAGCACCAGAACGCTGGAGAACGCTAGGATCCCGGCCTTCACTTGCTTCGACATCGTGTTCGGTCCCTTGAAAGGCGGCCGTCCGGCCGCCAAGGAGTTCATTATACCGGTTTTGACGGCAGCGTTCGGCGGAGGGTAGCGCGGGGGACGCAAAGAAAATCCCCACCCTCCGCCAAACCCGGGCGGATGGGTGGGGCAACCCCGAGTGGGTCTACGCCGCGTCCTGCTTGGGGTCGGGAGGCTTGGGGCGCTCCACCACCAGCTCGGGATGCTCGCGCCGGAAGGTCTCGGTGACGTGGCAGTTCCAGCAGACGGCGCGGAAGTTGGCCAGCACCTCAGGCAGTTGCTCCGGCGGAACCTCCTGCCACTGCACCGTCCGGCCGTTGGGGTCCATCAGAGCCGGCTGGTGGCCGGGCCAGTCCACCGGCGGGATGGCCTTGTGGCAGCAGGCACAGTACTTGCCCTCGTACCACTGGGTGACGATGCGGCGCACCAGGCACTCCTCGGGCGCGTTCTCCAATTGGCCCAGGCAGGGCTCGTCGCAGCGCTCGCGCACCTGCCAGCGCGAGCAGTCCTCCAGCCGCAGGCGGGGCGCCATCCCCAGGGCGGAGGTCAGGCCGACGTGCGCGGCGTCGATCTCGACCGCCGCCGGTCGCTTGGTCTCCGGACAGGTGACCAGCCGGGTCCCCCGGAAGTGGAAGTAGGACTGCAGCCCGACCGCCGCCCGCACCAGCAGGAAGATGGCGCCGGCCGCCGCCACGGCAAGGAATGCGTAGAAGACGAAGTTCATGGCTTACCTCTTCGGCGGCTTGGGCCGGGGTACCCACAGCGGTTTCCCCTGGGCGTCCCGGAAGGCGTACTCGACCTGGTTCTTGAGAACCTTGCGGACCAGCATGGCCGGCACATCATGGAAGATGATCTTGTTGCCGATGATCTCTACCTTGTCGCCCTTGGCGAAGGCGATCCCGTAATCGCTGAGGAAGCTGGTCAGCGCCAGATGCACCTCCAGCGGCCCCTCCGCGGTCTGCAGGACAAGATGCGCTCCCATCCCTCCGCTGACCGGGCATTCGTAGTCCTTCGCTTCCAGCACCTCCCCTTTGACCTTCACCTCCTGGGCAGGGTCATACCGGGGAAGCGCCGACTCCTCGTTGGTCTTCTTCTGGGCCGGCGCGGCCAGGACCACCAGGGCGCAGAGCATCAGGGTGAGCAGCGTGCTTCGAAGGGTATTCATGGCCCCTCCTTACCTGCTCCAGGCGTAACCGGAGCTGCTTACGCTCCTATGAGAATCCCTCCCGCCCCCTCCGGTCTGTGACTCGCATCACCAGGGGTGGTGACAGCGGGGGGTGTGCGGTGGAAAACGC
>CBRAFF010000023.1:0-11326 GCA_967755155.1 uncultured bacterium | reverse complement strand
GCGCCTGCTGGTGGATGAAGGTTCGGTGGTGAAGCAAGGCGACGCCATCGCCGAGCTCGACCGGGCGGAGTTGGAGGCGCAGGCCCGGGCGGTGGCGGCGCAGGTGACCAGCCTGGGCTCCCGGGTATCCAGCAGCGTGGCCTCGGCGGCGCAGGCGAGCGGCGAGACCTCGAGCGACGTGGCCAGCGCCCGCGCGCTCCTGGCGGAAGCCCAGGCCGCTCTGGAGCGCGAGCAACTGGACAACGCGCGCATGGTGAAGCTGGCCGACGAAGGCGTGGCCTCGCAGCAAGACCGCGACCGCTCGAATGCCGCGCTCAAGGCGGCGCAGGCGCGCGTGAAGTCGCTCGCCGACCAGGTCAAGGCCGCGCAGGCGCGCACCAACCAGGCGCGGGCCGCCGCCAGCAACGTCTCCGCCACCCGCTCCGAGATGAACGCCGCGCAGGCGCAACTGGCCGAGGCCGAGACCCGCCTGGGCTACACCCGGGTGGTCGCTCCCGTCTCCGGCACGGTCTCGGTGCGGGCCGCGCGCCAGGGCGAAATCGTCAACGCCGGCCAGCCCATCGTCACCATAGTGGACCTGAGCGACGTCTGGGTGCGCGTCGCCGTCCCGGAGACCGAATCCGACGGCGTGGCCCTGGGTGACGCGCTCAAAGTCCGCCTGCCCTCGGGCCGCATGCTCGATGGCACCGTCATCTTCAAGGGAGTGGAGGCCGACTTCGCCACCCAGCGCGACGTGGGCCGCAGCAAGCGCGACATCAAGACCGTGGTCCTCAAGGTGCGCGTGGACAACCGCGACCAGCGCCTCACCCCGGGCATGACCGCCGAGGTGCTGGTGCCCGCGAGGAAGAAGTGAACACCTTCGTCAAGCCGGCAAACCACAAGCCCAACGGCGGCCCGCCCGCCATCGAGGTGGAGAACATCACCAAGAAGTACGGCGACTTCACCGCGGTGGATAGCGTGAGCTTCGCCGTGGAGGAGGGCGAGGTCTTCGGCCTGCTGGGGCCGAACGGCGCCGGCAAATCCACCCTCATCCGCCTGATGACCACGCTCATCGAGATCACCGGCGGCACGGCGCGGGTCGCCGGCCACGACGTGCAGAAGGAGCCGGACGAGGCGCGGCGCTACATCGGCGTCATCCCCCAGGCCATGACCAGCGACCTCGACCTCACCGTGGGCGAGAACCTGGGCATCTACGCCAAGCTCTACGGCGTCCCGGCGAAGGAGCGCAAGCGCTCCATCGAAGAACTGCTGGAGACGCTGGACCTTACCAAGTGGCGCGACGCCCAGACCAAGACGCTCTCCGGCGGCATGCGGAGGCGCCTGGAGATCGCCCGCGGCCTGGTGCACAGCCCCCGCATCTTCTTCCTCGACGAGCCCACCACCGGCCTGGACCCGGTCTCACGCGTGGCGGTGTGGGAGATGCTCGCCAAGATCAAGCAGCAGCGCGCTCTCACCGTGCTCATCACCACCCATTACATGGACGAGGCCGACCGGCTGTGCAACCGCATCGCCATCGTGGACCACGGCCATCTGGTGGCGCTGGACACGCCCCAGGCCCTCAAGGCCAGTGTGCCGGGGTCGAACGTCATCGAGGTGCAGTTCTCGCACTCGCCCCAGCACTGGGAGGAGCGGTTGCGCAAGATGGGCAGCGTCCATTCCGTGCAGGCCGTGGGCAACGACATGTACCGCATCCTCTCCGACGAAGGCTCGCTGACCACAACCGAGATGGTCACCATGGCGCTCGCCGAGGGAGTGCAGGTGAAGGCGCTCTCGGTGCAGAACACCACGCTCGACGACGTGTTCGTCCACTACACCGGCCGCCAGTTGCGCGACGAGCAGGTGAAGGCCTTCGCCTACACCGGCTACACCTTCGGCAGCGAGATGAGGTAGCCCATGGGCCTGGTGCGCATGATGGCCATCGTGGAGCGCGAGTTGCGCCGCTTCGTCCGTTCTCCCGCCCTGATGATGGCCTCCATGGTCTTTCCCCTGGTGCAGCTCATCGTGCTGGGCAGCGCCTTCGGCGGCAAGATCCGCGACGCGCGCCTGGGGGTGGTGGACTACGACCGCGGCACCCAGTCGCTGAAGGTCCGCATGGCCTTCGACTCCGTCCGCGCCAACGCCCGCACCTTCACTCCCGTCTACTACGACGACGAGAAGCAGATGGTGCGCGACGTGCGCAACGGCAAGCTGGAGGCCGGCCTGGTCATCCCGCCGCAGTTCTCCCGCCGCGTCTACCAGCAGGAGCAGCCGCGCATCGCGCTGGTGGTGGACAACACCGACAACTTCATGAGCTCCGCCATGGAGCAGAAGCTCACCGAGCTGGTGGCGGCGCTCAACCAGCCCGACGTCCCGCCCCACATGGTGCGGCAGATCGTGCTCGACGTGGTCGAACTCTATCCCTACAACGACTACCTCAAGTACCTGCTGCCCGGCTCCATCGCCCTGGCCATGTTCGTCAGCGTGATGATCGGCGGCGGCATGCTCTACATCGACGACAAAGCCCGCGGCATCCATGAAGGCTTCCTGGTCACGCCCATCACCAAGCTGGAGCTGGTCTTCGGGCTGACCGTGGCCGGCACCCTCAAGGCGGTGGGCGCCGGGCTGGTGCTCACGCTCATCGGCTCGCTCATCGCCGGCGTGGGCACGGCCTTCCATCCCGTCAACCTGTTCTGGCTGCTGCTGATGATCGCGCTCACTTCCCTGGCTTTCGTCAGCATGATGTTCCTGCTCATGGTCCGGGTGGAGGACCCGCTCGTCCCCCGCGCCATCTTCGGCATCCTGAATACGCTGCTCTTCTTCCCCTCGGGCGCCATCTATCCCATCCACGCCTTCCCGCCGTGGCTCCAGGTCATCGCCTGGATCGATCCCTTCACCTACGCCGTGCACGGATTCAAGTCGCTGCTGCTGCGCGAGGCCGGCTTTGCTGCAATCTGGCCCGACATGCTGTATCTTTCCGTCTTCGCCACCCTCATGATGGGCGGCGTGGTGGTCCTGTTCAAGCGGACCCTGTAAAAGGATTGAGTCATTGAATCATTCAATCATTGAATCATTGGGAAGAGGGAACTCTCGAAGGGCGGGTGCCTTCAGAATGATTCATTGGTTCAATGATTCACTGATTCATTGATTCAATCACCCGATTCCCCATGTCCCTGCTCGACGCTCCCGCCTACGATCCGCGCCGCGCGCGCCGCAGAAAAGAACTGCTGGCGGCGGCACTGCTCTCGCTGGTGCTGGCGGGCCTGCTCGCCTACCGCTTCTGGTACTGGCGCGAAGAGCGCACGGTGGACAGGTTTGTCACGCACCTCGAGCAAAAGGACTACGAGGGCGCTTACGGCGTCTGGATGGCGGACCCTGTCTGGAAGCAGCATCCCCAGAAGTACCAGCGCTATGCCTACGGGGACTTCTACAACGACTGGGGTCCGGGCGGGCAGTGGGGGCTCATCAAGAGCCACAAGATCGAAGCCGCGGTGCGCCCGCCCCGCGGTGGCACCGGCGTCATCGTCGTCGTCACCATCAATGAGCGCGCGGAGAAAGCCTTCGTCTGGGTGGAGCGGAGCGACCTCACCCTCAGCTTCTCGCCCTACGAGGTCGAACTGCGCTGAGCCAGCACACCTGATCTGTTCGATCCGCGCCGCTTGTTCGAACACTTTCAGCGCCGACTGCGTATAATGCGCCGCTAGTACCTCCTGCCACCTCCCAGGGAAGCTGGTCCCATGCCTGGTCCTGACGAAAAAGACGAGTTGCTGAAGACGCCACCTGCGTCCGAGCAGCGCACCACGCCCATGGGTTCCTCCGACCCCTCCGTCACCATTGAACTGCCTGCGGGTATGGACTTCGACGGAGCACGGCTGGCAGGGGTGAGCGCGCGCTACGAGCTGGAGGCGGAGCTGGGCCGCGGCGGGATGGGCATCGTCTATCGGGCGCGCGACAAAGAGACCAACGAGCGCGTCGCGCTGAAGGTCCTGAAGTCGGAGATCGCCTCGGAACAGGCGCTGCTCGACCGCTTCAAGAACGAGCTGAAGCTGGCGCGGAAGATCACGCACAAGCGCGTCTGCCGGACGTATGAGTTGCTGCGCTTCGGCGATACCGTGGTCATCGCCATGGAGTACGTGGAGGGAGAAAGCCTGCGGGCGGTGCTGGAGCGCTTCGGCAGCATGTCCACGCGCAAGGGGATTCAAATCACCCAGCAGGTGTGCAGCGCGCTGGGAGAGGCGCACGCCCAGGGCATCGTCCATCGCGACCTGAAGCCGGCGAACGGGCAGGGAACGTCAAGGTGATGGACTTCGGCATCGCGCGCTCGGTGGAGACGGGTGCGACTACCACCGGCAACGTCATCGGGACGCCGGCGTACATGGCGCCGGAGCAGGCCGAGGGCAAGGCGGTGGATGCGCGCACCGACATCTACTCGCTGGGGCTGATCCTGTACGAGATGTTCACCGGCTCGGCCGCATTCCGAGCGGATACTCCCCTCGCGCTGGCCATGAAGCAGATTCGGGAGACGCCTCCCGCGCCGCGCGAGGTGGAGCCCTCACTGCCGGCGCACGTCGAGAAGGCGATTGTGAAGTGCCTGGAGAAGAACCCAGCCAAGCGCTTCCAGTCGGTGGAGGAGCTGGAAGCGGCGCTGACCCGGGAATCCGAGCCGGCTGTCGCGCCGGAAGGAGCTGCAGGCGAGGAGATCCCGCTGCCCCTGCATCTCACCTGCTGGGAGCGCTCGGACTGGGTGATTCTGGCGGTAGGCGTCCTGGCCGCGGTGCTGAGCTTCGTGCTCTACGACCGGGTGCTGCCGTTCGGCGTGACCGAGGCGTTAGTTTCACGCGAGGAAGCCGGCAGAAAGACTCAGGCACTGTTGGCGAAGTACCTTCCCGAGGTCAAGGAGCCCAAGTTCAAGGTCTATTACAGGGGCGGGTGGAAAGCCAACGTGTTCCCCGCTTCGGTGCTGGCCCTGGGACTGGGGCCAACCTTGGCGGCAGAGCAGAAGGAGCGTGATGCCTGGTGGGCTTACAACGAACGGAACGGGAGGATAACGGCGCTGAACCGGAAGGGCGACCCGGTAGTTCTGCAGGACCCGACTTGGGAGCCCTTTGGGAACGCGGACACAAACCACGCCACCGTTCAAGAGGCGCTTCCATTGGCTCGACAGGTCGCCGAGGAACTCTTCAATGCGCCGGTGGCTGCGCTGGTGCCGACACCGTACACCTACAAGCCCGAACAGCGCCGCTGGATGGCAGAGGGAGGAGCAGGCGTCTCATCGAGTTATCAAGGAACGCCGGTCCATTGGATCCTTCCAGGCGGCAAGACCGAGGTCTTGATCGTGATTTCGCGTGGAAAGATGGCACTAGCTGAATGGACGTTTCGGTATCCCGGGACGTATTACTCGCCGGAGACAGAACTGGCGCAGGAGCGATGGCGCTCCGCTGCAAGTATTGGAACTCCGATGCTGGGCGCAGCCTGCCTCCTGGCCCTCTTCCTTTTTGTTGCGCGCCGCTTGGACCGGCAGAAACCACGCCTGGCAAGGGCCGCAGCCTTGTTTCCTGCCCTCCTGACCGCTTCCCTGGCCTGCTTTTTTGTGCTTCAGGAGTCGCGCACGTTTGGCTTTGAGCTGGGCTCGTTGTTACTTCCCCTGGCCGGCTTCGTCTTCGCCTTCCTTGCTAGCTACCCCCTGTTTTCCGTCCCGGAATACTACTTGGGAAAGGCACTGCCCACGCACCTCCGAAGCGCTTCCGATCTGCTCTCGAATGGGCTCGGAGCACAGCCGGCGGGGCTGGCTGCGATTCGGGGGGTGCTCCTGGGGGCAGCTTATCTTGGCCTGCACCTAGGCCTGCTGCTGATTTTTGGCAACCTCAAGTGGGGCGCGGCCCAGACGGGAAGTTATGGAACGGGAACTTATGGACTTACCACAAGTTTGCTGTACAACGATCCGGGATCAGGCCTTGGGCAGGTATTGTTCATCTTGCTGGGGTTCTCGGTCGCAATTTTTGCCACCTGGTTGTTGGTCGCCCTGCCCATTGGGCTGCTGCGGCGTGTGACCAAGCGGACACCGATCCTGCTCATGGCCGTCGCGCTGCTGTGGATGGCTATGGCGTTCTCCCTCCCCGGGGCGTTCGCTTTTCCAGTGCTTCCACTCTACCTCTTCGCCGGCTTGCAGGGGATTTGCTTTGCGTGGATCCTGCTGCGCTACGACCTGCTCACCTGCTTCCAGGCTATGCTCACGGTGACCGCCTGGCTCTTCTGCTTCCCCTTGCTGCGCATCTTCATGAAGGTGGAGTTCTGGACCTACGTCTGGGTGATGGTTCCCTGGCTGTTGTTCACGCTGCTGGGCGTGGTGCTGTGGTTCCGCCCGGAGCTGGTCGCCTGGCGGCGGCGCACGGCCGCGGTCTTCGAATAACCGCGGGCGAGGTCGCCCGCTTCCACACAAGCAGCTTCCACACAGGCACTTGCTACAGGCACTTACTTGCGGCTACTGCCACGCCAGCGCACGTGGAATCGTGTGGAATCGTGTGGAAGCGGGCGACCCGCCCGCGCTCCTCTACATTGAGAATAGCCCAGGACGAAGTCCTGGGTAACCGGCGCGATTCCGAGCGAGTCCCGTCAGGGACGATTGACGGTCTTCTCCAGCGACGCCGGGTCTTCCACGTTCCAGCAGGTCTTGGCGCGGTCGATCTGCCGCATCAGCCCGCACAGCACCTTCCCCGGACCAACCTCGACAAACGTCTCCACCCCCGCCGCCGTCAGCGCGCGCATGGACTTTTCCCACTCGACGGCGCCGGTCACCTGACGGATGAGCGCGTCGCGCGCCTTCTCGGACGAGTCGATCACCTCGGCATCCACGTTGGTGACCAGCGGGAGGCGCATGGGATGAAAGGTCGCGGCCTTCAGGTCGGCCGCCAGGCGGTCCTGCGCGGGCTGCATGAGCGCACAGTGGAAAGGTGCTGAGACGGGCAGCATCACGGCGCGCTTGGCGCCGCGCTGCTTCACCAACTCGGCGGCGCGCTCGACCGCCGCCGCGTGCCCGGAGATGACCACCTGGCCGGGTGAGTTGATGTTGGCGGGCGCGACCACCTCGCCCTGCGCCGCCTCGCGGCAGGCGGCCTCGATCTCTTCCAGCGACAGGCCCAGCACCGCGGCCATCGCTCCCTGCCCCGCCGGGACCGCCTCCTGCATGTAGCGTCCGCGGTTGCGCACGATGCGCACCGCGTCGGCAAAATCGAGCGTCCCTGCCGCCACGTGCGCCGAGTACTCGCCCAGGCTGTGTCCGGCGACGAACCCGGGCTCCACGCCCTGCTGGCGCAACACGCGCAGCGCCGCCACCGAAACCGTGAGGATGGCCGGCTGCGTCACCTCGGTCATCTTCAGCTTGTCTTCCGGGCCCTCGAAGCAGAGCGCGGAAAGGGCGTAGCCCAGGGCGGCGTCGGCTTCCTCGAAAGTCTCGCGGGCCGCGGGGAAACTTGCGGCCAGCTCCTTGCCCATGCCCACGGACTGCGAGCCCTGGCCGGGAAAAAGGAAAGCAATGGTCCTGGGGTCGGCCATCAGGAATGGATGCGCGCGTGGCTTTCCTTGGCGGTCGCGTGTCGCGGCTTGCTGCTCGCGGCCAGCTCCCGCTCGATGCGCGCCATCACGTTGCGCGTGGAAAACTCCGCCGCCACGCGAATGGAGTTCTTCACCGCGTTGTTGTTGGCCGAGCCGTGGGTGATGATGCAGGCGCCCTTCACTCCCAAGAGCGGCGCGCCGCCGTACTCGGAATAATCCAGCCGTCGCTTGAAGTCGCGGAAGGCATGGCGGGCGAGCAGGAACCCGACCTTGGCGGCGACGGTGGATTCCAGGCTCTGCTTGAGCAGCGTGCGCACCAGGTCGGCGACGCCCTCGGAGACCTTCAGCGCCACGTTGCCGGCGAAGCCGTCGCACACGATCACGTCCACCCTGCCCTGGTAGAGGTCGCGCCCTTCCACGTTGCCCACGAAGTCGAGCGGCAGCTCCTTCAGCAGCGCGAAGGCCTGGCGCGTGAGTTCGTTGCCCTTGGATTCCTCCTCGCCGATGGAGAGCAGGCCCACCCTGGGGCGGGCGACGCCGAAGATGTGCCGCGAATAGATCTCGCCCATGACGGCGAACTGTTGCAGGGCGTGCGGCCGGGAGTCCACGTTGGCGCCCACGTCGAGCAGGATGGCGGCCTTGCCGGTGGCGGTGGGAAAGACGGCGGCCAGCGCCGGGCGGTCCACCCCGGCCAGGGTCCCGAGCACCATTTTGGCGGCGGCCATGGCGGCGCCGGTGTTGCCGGCGGTGACGAAGCCGGCGGCGCGGCCTTCGCGCACCAGCCGCAGGCCCACGCGGATGGAGGAGTCGCGCTTGGAGCGCACGGCGCGCGCCGCCGGCTCGCGCATGCCGATGGTCTGGCTGGCGTGGACGACCTCGATGGGCAGGCGCGCCGCTCCGGGATGGTCGGCCAGGAAGGCGCGCAGGCGCGGCTCCTCGCCGATCAGCAGCACGCGCACGTCGTACTCGCGCGCCGCCAGGATGGCGCCCTCGATCTCGGGCTTGGGCGCCCGGTCCGAGCCCATCGCGTCCACCGCTATGACGGTCGGCATCGCGCTCCGCCCGCTGAGGGCTCTACTTCTTGGCCTTCATTTCCACCACTTCGCGGCCCGCATAGTGCCCGCACTTGGGACACACCCGGTGCGGCTGCTTGCGCTCGTGGCAGTTGGGACACTCGGAGAGCGAGTGCCGCGTCAGGAAGTCGTGGGCGCGCCGCTTGCCGGTGCGCGCCTTGGAGTGTCTCCGCTTCGGATTCGCCATGATTGCCTTATCTACGTCCCCCGAATGTCGCGGGACGGAATCTGGATTCTTGACTCTACAGCCGTTCCCGTATCTTGCCCAGCGCCGCCCAGCGCGCGTCGCTCGCTTGCGGCGCGCAGTCGCAGCTCTCGCGGTTGCGGTTGCCCCCGCACACCGGGCACAGCCCTTTGCAGTCTTCCCGGCACAACGCCTTCAACGGCACCGCCAGCAGCACCTGCTCCTTCAGCACGTCTTCCAGCAGCAGGCCCTCTCCGGTGTAAAACCCGATCTCCGTCTCCGCCTCGCTGATGGAGGATTCCGGCCCTCGCCGCTCGATGCCCCGCGGCCGGTAGAGCAGGTCGAAGCTCTCCTTCAGTTCGCTCGCCACCGGCTCCACGCAGCGCGCGCATGGTACCGCGATGCGGGTGGCGAAGCTGCCCACCACCCGGATGTCCTGGATCACCGTGCGCCCTTCGTGCTCTTCCAGCAACTCGGCCCGGCCCGAGGTAGCGAGGGGCGTCTGCTGCTCCACCTCCGGCCCCAGGTCCAGCGCCTGCGGCGGGAACTGCTCCCGGAAGTCCAGCGGCTTATCTTCCAGGGCCTGAATGCTGATGAACATCTTGCTCTTCCCGGGAGACGCAGGCTTGCTCTAGTGCGCTGTAACTTGCTGTCAGGACGATGTTTAAAGATACCGGGACGGCCAACAAAGTGTCAAGGAATCCGCCCCCGATGAGGGGGCGGATCCCGCTGGAGAGTTTAGTCCTACTGTATGGCGTTGACGCAGGCGGTGCCGCCGGCCTGGTCGAAGCGCACGATGCTCAACTGGTCGGAGCAGAAGCCGCGGATGCCGGTCTGGCCATAGACGCCGGGAACGGCGGTCAAGCCGTAGGTGTTGATGGGCGTACCCGCGGTGTTGACGATGGCGAAATCGTAGCCACTCTTGCGGCAGGGTTGGGCGGCACACCCCAGCACCCAGTCCAACAGCCCGGCGGCGTTGGAGGTGACGGGAGCGCCCCCGATGGGCTGGCTCAGCTTGAGCAGCGTATCGGCGTAGCCCAGATTGGGATAGCTGATGATGTAGCTGGTCTGCGCCGTGTTGATGGTGCGCATGGAAGCTATGGCCGAAGCTTCATTGGCCGAGATCCTGGACTTCAGCAGGTTCGGGATGGCGATGGCCGCCAGGATCAGGATGATGGCCACCACGATCAACAACTCGATCAGCGAGAATCCTTTTTGTTTGCGCATACAGGTACCCGACTCGCTCCTATCGATCTAAGGTCCTGGGGAGGGTACAGTGCCACGGGGAGAAACCCACTATAGCAATCGGCCTGCGCCTCCGCAAGCGGAAACTACTAACTCCAAAGCTGCCAACCGCTTGCCGTCCCCGGGCCAGCCTGCCCATGCCGGAGCGGCGCCCGCCCTGCTGGTACACTACGTCCCCTTATGCGGAAGGGCTCGGCCACGGCGGAAGGCACGGCGCGCTATCGCGACCGCTTCCCCCGCCTGCGGGACGCGGGACACTTTCGCCGCGCCCCGGGCGTCGCGGGCGCGGGCGAGCTGTGGGTCTCCTCCATCGGACTGGGCACCTACCTGGGCGAGCCGGATGCCGCCGCGGACGCGCGTTACACCCAGGCCATCGCGCACGCCCTGCGCTCCGGCATCAACCTGCTGGATACCGCCATCAACTACCGCCACCAGCGCTCGGAGCGCAACATCGGAGCGGCGCTGCATGAGCTTTTCGAGAGCGGCGAACTCGAGCGCGAGGAAGTGGTGGTCTGCACCAAGGCCGGCTACCTCTCGTTCGACGGCGAGATGCCCGCCGACCCCCGCCAGTACTTCCAGCGCGAGTACGTGGAGCGCGGCCTGCTCGACCCGGCCGAAGTCGCCGGCGGCATGCACTGCATGGCGCCGCGCTATCTGGCCGACCAGATGGAGCGCAGCCGCAAGAACCTGGGCCTGGAGACGCTCGACGTCTTCTACCTGCACAACCCGGAGTCGCAACTCGCCTCCGTGGATGCTGCCACGTTCCGCGCGCGGGTGCAGGATGCATTCGCCATGCTGGAACAGGCCGTGCGCGAGGAGAAGCTTCGCTACTACGGCGCGGCTACCTGGGGCGGCTTCCGCGTGGCGGCGGAAGCGCCCGACGCCCTCCACCTCCACGAGTTTCTCGAGGCCGCGCGCCAGACCGCCGGCGACCAGCATCACTTCCGCTTCGTCCAGTTGCCCTTCAACCTGGCCATGCCCGAGGCCTACGCCTTCCGCAACCAGACGCTGGGAAGCGAGCCGGCCTCCACCCTGACCGTGGCCGCGGCGGCGGGCGTGGCGGTGGTGGGCAGCGCCACCCTCTACCAGGGACAGCTCACGCGCGACCTCCCCGCCTTCGTCCGCGAGCGCCTGGGCATGGCCACCGATTCCGAAAGCGCCATCCAGTTCTCGCGCTCCGCGCCCGGCCTGGCCGCGGCGCTCGTCGGCATGAACCGCAGCGAGCACGTGGAGGCCAACCTCAAGGTGGCCGCCCACCCGCTCACCCCGGCAGAGGCGTGGAAGAAGTTGTTTGTGA
>CBRAFF010000022.1:0-11453 GCA_967755155.1 uncultured bacterium | reverse complement strand
GCCTCCATGGAGAGCCAGGCGCTGGCCCACGGGCTGATGGGGGCGGCGCAGCGGGTGCGCGAGGGCAGCTCGCTGGCCCGCAGCCTGGAGCAGATCCCGTCGTTCCCGGAACTGGCCATCGAGATGATCGCGGTGGGCGAGTCCACCGGCAGCCTGACGCCCATGCTCACCTCGGTGTCCGAGTTTTACGAGGAGGACGTGCAGACCGCCCTGAGCGCCGCCATGTCGCTGATCGAGCCGCTGCTGCTCATCTTCATGGGGCTGGTGGTCGCGTTTGTGCTCATCTCGCTGTATTTGCCCATCTTCACTTTGGGTGCGGGAGGCGTGGGAAGATAGTGGAGGCGTCACTCCCACGTTAGCGCCGAAAATCACGGCGCGAACGTGGGGCACCATCAGAATATGGCGGAAAAGAAGTCCATCTTCGTGAATGGCGGCGAGAGCGGCCGGGAGAGCCCGGAGAGCGCCGCGGAGCAGGAGGCGCGGGCGCGCGAGCTGGCGCAGCGCTACCGCTGCGAGTTCGTGGACCTGCGCAACTTCCAGCTCCACCACGAGCTGTTCCGCTCCATCCCGGTGGAGCTGATGTTCCGCTGCAACTTCATCCCGCTGGAGGAGGCGGAGGACGGGCGCCTGGTGATCGCCATCGCCGACCCCAGCCAGCTCATGATGATCGACGAGGTCGGGCTGCTGCTGGGCAAGCGCATCCTGACCAAGGTGGCCACGCTGTGGCAGATCGCCGACATCCTGAAGAAGACGGAGCAGTCGCAGCGCGTGCTCGACGAAGCCAGCGAAGGCTTCATGCTGGACGTCATCCACGACGACGAGGTCACGGACGAGACCCTTTCCATCGAACGCCTGACGGCGGAGTCGGACATCAGCCCCATCATCCGCCTGGTGGATACCACCATCTTCACCGCGCTGCAGCGGCGGGCCTCCGACATCCACATCGAGAGCCAGGACGACTGCGTGGTCATCAAGTACCGCATCGACGGCGTGCTCCAGCCCGCCATGCAGCCCATCGCCAAGGAACACCACTCCACCATCCTCACCCGCATCAAGGTGATGAGCGAACTGGACATCGCCGAGCGGCGCGTGCCCCAGGATGGCCGCTTCCGCGTGCGCTACAACAACCGCTCCATCGACTTCCGCGTCTCCATCATGCCCTCCATCCACGGCGAAGACGCCGTGCTGCGCGTGCTGGACAAGGAGTCCATGAGCGAGAAGTTCCGCCAGCTCACCCTCGACGTCGTGGGCTTCAGCGACGAGGACTTGAAGAAGTTCCGCATGTACATCGCCGAGCCCTACGGCATGGTGCTGGTCACCGGGCCCACGGGCTCAGGCAAGACCACCACGCTCTACGCCGCGGTCAACGAGATCAAGACCGACGAGGACAAGATCATCACCATCGAGGACCCGGTGGAGTACCAGATCCGCGGCATCACCCAGGTCCCGGTGAACGAGAAGAAGGGGCTCACCTTCGCGCGCGGGCTGCGCTCCATCCTGCGCCACGACCCCGACAAGATCATGGTGGGCGAGATCCGCGACCCGGAAACGGCGCAGATCGCCATCCAGTCCGCCCTCACCGGCCACCTGGTGTTCACCACCGTCCACGCCAACAACGTGGTGGACGTCATCGGCCGCTTCCTCAACATGGGCGCCGAGCCCTATAACTTCGTCTCCGCCCTGAACTGCATCCTGGCCCAGCGCCTGGTGCGCGTGATCTGCCAGGCCTGCAAGAAGCGCATGAAGTATGGGCCCAAAGTCCTGGAGGCCAGCGGACTCGACCCCGAACAGTGCACGAAGGTCCGCTTCTACGAGGGCGAAGGCTGCATCGAGTGCGCAGGAACCGGCTACCGCGGGCGCACCGCCATCCACGAGCTGCTGGACCTGAGCGATCGGGTGCGCGAGATGATTCTGGCCAAGAAGCCGACCTCGGAGATCCGCCGCGCCGCCCACGAGGAAGGCATGTACTTCCTGCGCGAGTCCGGCTTGGCCAAGGTCAAGGCCGGGGTCACCACCCTGAAAGAGTTGAACAAGGTGACATTCATCGAGACCTCGCGGTAGAGTACCCCGTCATGCCCAGCGTGGCCCGTCCCAACCTCGCGTGTGAGATCGCCGCCAGCCAGGTGCTGGCGGGGCGGGCGGAGGACTCCGGCTCCACCGTGGCGTATTACACCTCCCGCACCCTGCCGCCTGGAGCGGTAGCGCCGGCACTGGCGCCGGGCAACGTGGTTGCCGCGGGCGCGCTGCGCGACGCCATCGCCGGAGCGCTGGCCGCCGCCGGCGGCCGCTCCCGCGACGTCATCGCCGTTCTGCCCGACGCCGCCGTGCGCGTCGTCCTGCTCGACTTTGAAGCCCTGCCGGAGCGCGCCGCCGAAGCCGCCGCCATCGTCCGCTTCCGCCTGAAGAAATCCGTGCCCTTCGACGTGGAGCACGCCTCGCTCTCCTACCAGGCACGCCGCGCCAATGGGACGGTGAAGGTAGTGGCTGCGGTGGCCAATGCCGCGGTGGTCGAGGAGTACGAGGCCGCCTTCCGCGATGCCGGATACAACCCGGGCGTGGTCGTTCCTTCGACGCTGGCCGCGCTGGGCCTGGTGGATGCCGCGGCGCCCACCATGGTGGTGAAGGTGGAGCCGGCGTCCATCACCGTGGCCATCACGCACCGCGACGAGCTGGTGCTCTACCGCACCCTGGAGAAGTCCGCCGGAGCGGGCATCAGCGGCGCGCAACTGGCCGAGGACGTCTATCCCTCCGCCGTGTTCTTCCAGGACGCGCACGGAGCCGGCATCGAGCGCGTGCTGCTGGCGGGCCTGGCGCCGCTGGAGCAGGTGGCGGCCGCCCTCGAAGCGCAGACCGGAGCGCGCGTGGAAGAGCTGGTCCCGGCGCGCCGCCTGGGCTCCAGCCTTTCCGGAGAGGCCGTCCCCCGGGCGCTGCTGGCCGGGGTGGCGGGAGCGCTGGTGAGCTGAGCATGCGCCTGGACATCAATCTCGCCTCGCATCCTTACGAAGACGTTCGCGACTTCCTGCTGCGCTGGGGCACGGCCACCGGCGCGCTCGCGCTGTTCACGCTGGTGCTGCTGGGGATGGCGTTTTCCAACTGGTTGGGCTCGCGCGACGTGCGCCAGCAGATGGACCGCGACCTGAGCCAGATGCAAGAGCTCGACCGCGACAAGGCCACCGCCCAGGCGCTGCTCAGCCGGCCCGAGAACGGCGACACCCTGGAGCGCTCCCGCTTCCTCAACGGGCTCATCACGCGCAAGGCGTTCTCCTGGACGCAACTGTTCATGGACCTGGAGAAGATCATGCCGCCGCGGGTGCGCGTGGTCTCCCTGCAGCCCGAGGCGACGGAGAACCAGATGTCGGTGCGGTTGCTGGTGGAGGGCGATTCGCGCGAGCGCGCCCTCGACCTGCTGCGCCGCATGGAGGAGTCCGACCGCTTCCACCTGGCCCGGGTGAAGTCGGAACGCGGCAAGGAAGATTCCAGGACCATCCAGCTGGAGATCGTCGCGTATTACGCCCCCGACCGCCGAGGGAACCCGTGATGCCCACCGTGCCCGAGCTGCGGCGCAAGCTGACCCTGGCGGCCGTCGTGTTGCTGGCGCTCGACCTGGCCGCCGGCCTCTTCCTGCTCTCGCCCCTGGGCCGCTCCCGCCGCGCCCACCAGGAGGACTACGACCGCCTGCGCGTGAGCCTCAAGGCAAAGATGAGCGAGTCCCTGCCCCTGCGCGGCATGGACCAGAAGCTGGTTCAGGCGGAGTCGGACCTTGCCGCCTTCTATCGCGACCGCTTCCCGGCGCACGCCTCGGCCATTCCGGAGGAGCTGGGCAAGCTGGCGGGCGCAAACGGCGTGCGCGTGACCGAGGTCCGCTACACCAGCGAGGCCGCCGGGCAGGCCGGGCTGCAGCGCGTGAGCATGGACGCCACCCTGGCCGGCGATTACCTGCAAGTGGCCAAGTTCATCAATGCGCTGGAGCGCGACCGCATGTTCTTTGTGATCGATGAAGTCACGCTCAACCAGCAGCAGGGCGGATTCGTCCGGCTGCAACTGAAACTCCAGACTTACCTGAAGGGCTGAGCCAGAAGGACTGAGGATGATGCTGGGAACCACAAGCCGGTGGAAGGCGGCGCTGGGATTCGGCGTGGCAGCGCTGGCACTCGTCCTCTTCTTCGTCAATATCGTGTGGCCGGCACTCCACCCGGCGGCGGCGCCGGAAGCCGCCGCGGCCGCGCCTGCCGCACGCCGCCTCCCGGCCCGCGCTGGCACCCGCGGCGCAACGCCCGCCGCACAGTCCCTCGACCCTACCCTGCGCCTGAACCTGCTGATCTCGGTCGAGGGGGTGCAATACCTGGGCAGGGGGCGCAACATCTTCCGCAGCCTGGAGGAGGCGCCCATCCCCCGGCCCCTGGCTCCGGCGCTGAAGGTCCCCACCGGGCCGCCGGCTCCTCCGCCCATCAACCTGCGGTTCTACGGCTTCGCCAGCAGGCCGGGCCAGGCCAAGAAGGTCTTCCTGTCGCAGGGCGACGACATCTTCATCGCCGTCGAGGGCGACATCGTCAACCGCCGCTACCGCGTCCTCCACATCGGAGTGAACAGCGTGGAAGTGGAGGACGTGCTCGACGGGCGGCGGCAGGTCATCCCGCTGACGCAGGGATGAAGGCTGGATTTTAGAATTTGTAGTTTGTAATTGTAAAAAGCTTCAGGAAGCGGGCCGTGCCGACAGGAAGTGCAGCAGTGCCGAGTGCCGGGCGAATCACAAATCACAAATCACAAATTACAAATCGCCGCCAACGCGGCTACGTCCTGCTGGCGGTGCTGCTGGTGCTGGTGCTGATCCTGCTGGCTACGATGGCGGCGGCGCCGCGCTTGGCGCAGCAGATCCGCCGCGACCGCGAGCAGGAACTCATCCACCGCGGCACCCAGTACGCCCGCGCCATCAAGCGCTACTACAAGAAGTTCGGGCGCTATCCCGCCTCTATCCAGCAACTGGAGGAGACTAACCACCAGCGCTTCCTCCGCCGCCGCTACAAGGACCCCATGACCGAGAAGGGCGAGTGGCGGCTCATCCACGTGGGCGAAGCCAAAGTGGTCCCCAAGGGCTTCGCTCCCCCCGGCGGAGCCGCAGGCGGGGTCGCCGGCGCGACTCCCGCGGGCGCTCCGGCAGCTCCCGGCAGCCAGCCCGCTGGGATGACGCCGGCAGGCACGCCCGCATCCGCCATCAGCAAATCCCCCACCGGCCAGACTTTCGGCGGCGGCCCCATCGTGGGCGTGGCCTCCACCAGCACTCAGCGCTCCATCAAGGAGCTGAATGAGAAGGACCACTACAACGACTGGGAGTTCGTCTACGACCCGCGCCTGGACCTGACAGCGCAGCCACAGCCGCCGCCGGGCATGCCGGGCACACCGGCACAGAAGCCAAAGTAGTTCAAGTGGATAGTGGGTCGTGGACAGCAAAACAAAAGGCACGGCGCTTGCCGTGCCTCAGAAATCCGTGCTGATCCGTGTGATCCGTGGCGCTCTTACACGCTGAACGACGACCCGCAGCCGCAGGTCGACTTGACGTTGGGGTTCTCGAACTTGAAGCCCGCGCCTTCCAGGGTCTCCACGTAATCCACCACGCAGCCGCTCAGGTACATGAGCGAGGTGGCGTCCACGAAGACCTTCAGGCCGTCGAATTCAAAAGTCTTGTCCATCATCCCCGCGCCGTTCTCGAAGGACATGGAGTAGGAGAAGCCGGAGCAGCCGCCTCCCACCACGCCCAGGCGAAGGCCGGCGGGTGCGGGGTTCTGCTGCGCCATGATCTCCTTGACCTTGGTGATGGCGAAGGGGGTCATGTTCAGGGGAGCCGCCTTCGGTGGAGCCTGTGGAGTCTGTACTTGCTCGCTGGTGGCCATGTCTTGTCTTCTCCTTGGCGAATGATCCAAAAGGATTATAGCAAACCCATCCTGCGCTCCCGCCATTTGGGCCTGCTGGTCCTGCCTAATTAGATGCCTTCTCCCGGCCGGCGGTCGCACTCATTGCGGCCGGGCGCGCGGTTGTAGACTAGCCGCATGTCCAAGTCCGACCGCGACCCCCTGTTCTTCCCGCCCTCCAAGCACCCGCCGCAGGAGGAGGACCAGCCGGAGGAGCACTCGGTGGAGGTGGACACCCAGTCGCAGCAGAAGCCCCTGCGCTGGATCCTGCTGCTGGGGCTGCTGCTGGGCCTGTTCCTGTGGCGCGGGTGCGCCTGAGCTCGCCGCTGGCGGAATAAGTTGACCTTGCCGTTTGCGCCGGGGCTATAATCAGCCAAGTTCCGCCCGGGCGGTGCCTGGCCCGGCTGCGGGCTGCAGGCGGCGACGGCTCCCGACCGCCGGGAGGTGGCGTGTGGAATTCGAATTCACTCCGCTGATGAAAGTTCTGTCAATCGCCTGGGGCGCCTTCACCCTGGTCCTGGTCCTCCTGCTCATCTACCGCAGCACCCTCTCCATGCAGGAAGACGACCAGCTCTTCCTCAACGAGTCCGAGTCCCACATGCAGAAGGACCAGGAAGAGCTGCTGGGCAAGATGAAAAGGCTCCAGCCCTTCGTGCGCGGCTTCGGCGCCGCCTCCGGGGTGCTGGCCCTGTTCCTCGTGGGGCTAGTCGTCTACCGCGCCCTCGTGCAATTCTAGAACGGGGCGCGGCGCGCGCGGGTAACTGCGCACCCACTTCTCCTATACTTGTTCCCGGAAGCCAGGATGGCGGAATTGGCAGACGCACACGCCTTAGGAGCGTGCGCCGAAAGGCATTGGGGGTTCGAGTCCCTCTCCTGGCACCAAGAAGCAGTTGTCAGTACTCAGTTGCCAGTTGCCGGTGAGTTTTCGGTTCACGGTTTACCGTCTACGGCTTTCCCTTTCTTGCTCGCGACTCGGGCCTCGCAGCTCGGGCCTCGCACTCGCCACTCGTCACTCACCACTCGCCCCTGACCTCGCGCCGCTTTGGTACTATTCTCTGGCAACAGACAACTGACAATTGAGGCCCCATGAACATGCCGGCGCAACCCAACGTCAAGATCTCCCAAAGCTCCACCTATCGCGAGAACTATGCCAACAGCGTGCAGATCCGCGTGAACGTCTGGGACTTCTTCCTGGTCTTCGGAACCTTGCAGCAGCAGACCCAGACCGAGGTCGAGGTGACGAACTTCCAGGGCGTGTACCTGAGCCCGCAGCAGGCCAAGGCGCTGCTCACCATCCTGGAACAGAACATGGTGAACTACGAGAAGACCTTCGGCGAGATCAAACTGGATCCCAAACTGGCCGCGGGCGGCGCGGTCAATTGAAGGCCAGTACTTAGTACTCGGTACCCGGTACTCAGTACTCAGTGAGCGACCTTCGGCCCGGCGGGCAAGAGCGTGAGTGAATCCTCAGCCGCAAGACCAGCAAGATCAGAGAGAGCACCGCTGGGCCTGTTGTCGGTCTTCGCCCTGAGCTTTACCCTGCTCTTCGCGCTGCACGCGCCCCTGCTGCGCCTGCCCTACTTCTGGGACGAGGCCGGACACTTCGTCCCCTCCGCGCGCGACCTGCTGCTTACCGGCGACCCCATCCCCACCTCCACCTTCTCCAACGCGCATCCGCCGCTCCTGACCGCCCTCCTGGCGCTCTGGTGGAAGCTCGGGACCTTCACTCCCGCCTCCACGCGCACCGCCATGCTGCTGGTGGCGGCGCTGGCGCTCACCGGCTTGTTTCGCCTGGCGCGCCAGGTGGCCAGCCTGGAGGTGGCGGCGGCCACCACGGCCTGCACCGCGCTCTACCCTGTCTTCTTCGCGCAAAGCTCCATGGTGCATCTGGACATGGCAGCCGCGGCGCTCACCCTCTGGGGCCTGAGCTTCTACCTGGAAGACCGGCGCTGGCCCGCGGTCGCGCTGTTTGCCCTGGCGGCGCTGGCCAAAGAGACCGCCATCGTCGCTCCCTTCGCCTTGTTGCTGTGGGAAGTGGCGCGCCCCAGCGTGGCCCGCCGCTGGACTGCGCTCGGCTCCGAGCCGGCAAGGCGCTCTGCTTCCTTCCTGTGGCTGGCTGCTCTGCCGCTGGGGTTGTGGTTTGCTTATCACTCGTACCGCACCGGCTACGTTTTTGGCAACCCGGAGTTCGTCCGCTACAACGTGAGCGCGACGCTCGACCCGGTGCGCATCCTGCTGGCCGGGCTGCGCCGGCTGTGGCACCTCACCGGCTACATGAACCTGTGGTGGCTGACCGTCGCTACTGTCTTCGCCATGCGCCGGCCGGCGCAGCGCGACGGGTCCCAGGAACGGCCGCGCATCGACTTCAGTGTCCAGGCGGTCTTCGCGGTCCTGCTCCTGGCCTATGCGGCGATGTTGTCGGTGCTGGGCGGCGCGGCGCTGGCGCGGTATCTGCTGCCGGTGACCCCGCTGGTCATTCTGCTTTGCGTTTCCACTCTGCGGCGGCGTTTCCGCCACTGGCTCTGGGTGGTGTCGCTGGTGTGCGCGGGCTTCGTCGCCGCGCTCCTGCTGAATCCTCTGTATCCCTTCGCGCCCGAGGACAACCTGGCCTACCGCGACTACGTCGTCCTGCACAAGCGTGCCGCGGATTTTCTCTCGGCCAAATATCCGCAGGCGCGCGTGCTCACCGCCTGGCCGGCGACGGATGAGTTGACCAAGCCGTACCTGGGATACACCCGCGCACCATTCGCCGTTGTCCCCGTCGAGAACTTCTCGGAGGCGCCATTCTCCGCCGCCGCCCGCCCGCCGCAGTCGGGCTACGACGTGGCATTTGTCTTCTCTACCAAATACCAACCGGAGCGGAACCTGTTCGACTTCTTCCCCTACTGGGTGAGCTTGCAGGAGCGCTACTTCGACTACCACCGCGACCTGCCGCCCGATGACGCCGCGCGGTTGCTGGGCGGCCGCGTGGTGTGGCGCGAACAGCGCCGCGGCGAGTGGGTGGCGGTCATCGAGCTCGAGCGCGTGCAGAATGCGAGAGCCATTTCGCCGCGGATCAACGCGGATGAACGCTGATCCTTACTTTCTTCGTGTTCCTTCGTGTCCTTTGTGGTTCGCTTGTAACAAAGATCCGCGTTTATCCGCGGAAATCCGCGGCGGAAGGGTTTCTAGCCAGGCGGGCGGCGTCGCGGAAGATCTTCACGAACATCTTGCGCGTGAGCTTTCCCGTATTCGTGTTCTGTTGCGAGGGATGGTAGGAGGCGAGGAGCGTCCTGCCGTCGGGCAGGCGGTAGCGGGCGCCGTGGGCGAAGCGCAGGCCGTTGCGATTCTCGATCACGCCGCGGCGTTTCAGCAGAGCAAGATAAGAGTCGAAGGCCACCTTGCCCAGCGCCACCACCACCCGGACGTCCTTGAGTCCGGCAACCTCTCGCTCCAGGAACGGCGCGCAGCGCGCCAGCTCCACCGGCAGCGGCTTGTTTCCCGGCGGCGCGCAGCGCGCGGCGGCGGTGATGTAGGCGCCGCGGAGCCGCAGGCCGTCGTTGCGATGGGCGGCCTCCGGCTGCGAGGCGAAGCCGGCCTGGTGCAGCACGGGATAGAGGAAATACCCCGAGCCGTCGCCAGTGAACATCCGCCCGGTGCGGTTGGAGCCGTGTGCGCCCGGCGCCAGACCGAGGATGAGGACGCGGGCCTTGGGGTCGCCAAAACCCGGCACCGGCCGGCCCCAGTACTGCTGGTCCAGGTAGGCGCGCCGCTTCTCCTGCGCCACCCTGCGGCAATGCGCCACCAGCCGCGGACAGCGCGTGCAGGCGATGACTTCGCGATTCAGTTGCTCGAGCCAGGCGGGCATGAAGGTCACACCACCTCGAAGGTCCCGAGGCAGGTCTCTTTCTCCGTGAGCGCCTCGCATTCGCGGTCGATGCGGAAGTACTCCTCGGAGAAGCGCGCCTTGAACTCGTGGAAGGCGGCGAGCGAGTCCCACAGGTCGAAGGTGAGGTAGCGGCCGGAGTGCTCGGTGTCGCGCACCAGGACCGTGCCGTGATAGCCCTCGCCTTGCTTGAAGAGGGTCGCCCAGGTGCCGGAGTCGGAGTAGTGGCGCTCGAACTCCGCCGCCGTCTCCGGCTTGACGTGGAATTCCCAGACGATGTGGATCACGCTGCCCCCGCGCTTCATTCTATCGGACGCGGGAGCCTGAGCGGTTTGACCGCTTCCCCAAGACTCCTTAGACTGAAAGCGCAGCCCATTCCCTCCCCTGAGGTCTCCTTGGGTCCTACTGAAGCGAAAGACGCCTGCGTGCGCGAAGTCGAGGTGGAAGTTCCCGCGGACGTAGTGGCGCGCGAGACCGAGTCGGTGGTCGAAAAATACCGCAAGGCGGTGCGGCTGCCGGGATTCCGCAAGGGCAAGGCCCCGGCCACCATCATCCGCCAGCGCTTCGAGGGCGAGGTGAAGGGCGAGGTGGTCGAAACACTCGTGCCCCGCTACTTCCAGCAGGAGGTCGAGCGGCAAAAGCTGGAGCCGGTGTCGCAGCCCCGCATCAGCGACCTGGACCTGAAGCCCGGCGAGCCGCTGCGCTTCAGGGCCAAGTTCGAGGTGCTGCCTGAGATCGAGCTGGCGGGCTATGAAACGCTGCGCCCCGAGTTGGAGGACGTGAAGGTCACGGACGAGGAAGTGGAGCAGGCGGTCGAGCACCTGCGCCAGCAACAGGCGACCTTCACCGCGGTGGACGACCGGGCGCTGGCCGACGGCGACTTCGCCCAGGTCAGCTTCCGCGGCACGCCCAAGGAAGGCGGCGGGCAGCCGGCGAGCATGGACAGCGTCCTGGTGGAGATCGGCGGCTCGAAGACCGTCCAGGAGTTCTCCGAGAACCTGCGCGGAGCCCGCGCGGGCGAGGAGCGCAGCTTCGACGTCCACTATCCCGCGGATTTCGCCGACACGCGCCTGGCGGGTAAGACCACTGCCTATACCGTGAGCATCCAGGGCGTGAAGCAGCGCGCCATCCCCGAGCTGAACGATGACTTCGCCAAGGAGCTGGGCGACTTCCAGACGCTGGACGACCTGCGTCAGAAGCTGCGCCAGCAGATGGAAGCGGAGCGCACGCAGCACGCCGAGCACGTGGCCAAGGAAAAACTGGTGGACCAGCTGGTGGAGGCGCACGACTTCCCCGTGCCGGAGTCGCTGGTGGAGCACCAGGTGGACGTGCGGCTGGAGCGCGGCCTGCGGGCGCTGGCCATGCAGGGCATGCGCGCCGACGACATGAAGAAGATGGACCTGGCCAAGCTGCGCGACGGCCAGCGCGAGGGCGCGCGCAAGGAAGTGAAGGCGTCGCTGCTGCTGGAAAAGATCGCGGAGCGGGAAAACATCGAGGTCAGCGACGAGGAAGTCGCGCAGGAGATCGAAGCCCTGGCCAAGCACACGCAGCAGACGCCGGACGAGGTGCGCGCTCGTTTGACGCGCGATGGAGCGCTGGATAGAATCCGCAACAGAATCCGGAGCGACAAGACGCTCGATTTCTTGTTCCGCCGGTCCGAGGCGGACGGATCGAGTCCGTCC